>NZ_JBITCS010000025.1:0-131451 GCF_044453445.1 Streptomyces sp. NPDC051684
ACCCGCTACGACAAACGCGCCCTCCACTACAAAGCCATGGTCACCATCGCCTGCCTACGACTCTGGCTGCCATGACTTTGCGGACACGACCTAGGACCAGGGGCGTGCGTCGAGGCGGAAACAGGGGTGGCGGGCGCGGTCGCCTGCGGGAATGGGGGGACGCGTGATCGGCCGTTCACCAGGCGATGTCGCGGGTACGGCGGTGCCGTCCCCCTCGGTGCTGCTGCGTGGCCACGGTCTGCGCGCCACCTCGAACCGCCGCCGGATTCTGGACCTCCTGGGGGCCCGGGACGCTCACCTGTCCGCGGCGGAGGTGCACGACGCGCTGCACCGGTCGGGTGAACGGGTGGATCCGGCGACCGTCTACCGCACCCTGGAAGTTCTGACCGAGGTCAGCCTGGCGCACGCGGTCGACGGGTCCGGGCCCAAGCGCTACGGCGGCGGGTCCGAGCCGCACCATCACGCCGTCTGCCGCGGGTGCGGGGCGGTGAAGGACCTGCCCCTCGGCGGCCTGGCCGAAGCGACCCGCCACATCGAGGAGTTGACCGGGCTGCGGCCCGACGCCTCCGGCGCGCTGCTCTTCCACGGGCTGTGCGGGGCCTGCTCGGTCTGACCGCCCAAGCCCGTCGCGCGCCTGCGCCTTGGGATGGTGCGCGGCCACGGTAAACAGGCGCGGCTGCACGTCGGTGGTGATGGTGGCGGCGAGATCCATGTGGCCTCGCGCCGCGCTGCCGGCGCGCATCTCCCAGTAGTGCTCCTCGCTCTCCCGCCGGGCGTAGTTGACGACGCGTACGCCGTGCTGGCCGGCGTGGAAGTTCGCACAGATGAAGCGGGGCTGGTGCCTCATCGACTCCTCGGTGGTGTGCGCGAGCAGGGCGATGGGCTCGTACTGCCGCTCGGGGGGGGCGACCGTGAACACGTTGATCGGCGTCGCCACGGTTCTGCTGCTGTCGATGGCCGCGGTGGTGGGCATGGGCGTCCCTTTTTCCGTCCTGGCGTGTCCTGGTGCCCTGCGTCCCGCGGTGACCAGGCGATCTGCCGGTAGCTCCTTATTGCACATATATTGCAAGTGCAGATGAAATGCAGAAGGAGGCTGGAGTGAGCGGACCGGTGGTGCTGGGGATCGAGTCGTCGTGCGACGAGACCGGCGCGGGCATCGTGCAGGACGGAAAGCTGCTGGCCCACGTGGTGGCGTCGAGCATGGACGAGCACGCCCGCTTCGGCGGCGTGGTCCCCGAGATCGCCTCGCGCGCACACCTCCAGGCGTTCACGCCGGTCGTGCGACAGGCCCTGTCCGAGGCCGGGCTGCGCCTCGGACAGATCGACGCGCTCGCCGTCACCACCGGCCCCGGGCTGTCGGGGGCCCTTCAGGTCGGGCTGGCAGGGGCGAAGACCCTTGCCTACGCGGCCGGGGTCCCGCTGTACGGCGTGCACCACCTGGCCGGACACGTCGCCGCCGACACTCTGGAGCACGGCCCGCTGCCCGAACCGTGCGTCGTCCTCATCGTCTCCGGCGGGCACACCTCCCTGCTCCTGGTCCGCGACCTGGTGCGCGAGCCGATCCTGCACCTGGGAGACACCCTCGACGACGCCGCCGGCGAATGCTTCGACAAAGTCGCCCGGATCCTCGGCCTGCCCTATCCGGGCGGCCCGGCCATCGACCGTGCCGCGAAGACGGGCAACCCGGACGCGGTCGCCTTCCCCCGCCCGCTGACCAAGGGCGGCGACGACCCGTACACGTTCTCCTTCTCCGGCCTGAAGACGGCTGCCGCCCGCTGGGTGGAACAGCACCGGCTGCGCGGCGCGGAGCCGTCGGTCGCCGATGGCGCTGCCGCGCTCCAGGAGGCGGTCGCGGACGTCCTCACCCGCAAAGCCGTGCGGGCCTGCCGCGACCACGACGTGCGCACGCTGATCGTCGTCGGGGGAGTGGCCGCGAACTCCCGGGTCCGCGCGCTGGCCGAACAGCGCTGTGCCGCGGCCGGAATCGAGCTGCGGGTGCCGCCGATGACGTTGTGCACGGACAACGGCGCGATGATCGCCGCGGTCGGGGACCTGCTGGTCCGCTCCGACGCCGAGCCGGCTCCGCTCGACGTGTCCATCGACCCGTCCGCGCCCCTGGAGTACGCCTCCCTGACTCCGCTCTCCGCGCCCGCGCCCCGGGCCGCCTGATGACCGCGGACGTGCACGTCGTCCCTGCTCAACGACTGCTCTCGTACGCGAACGGAGTGCGGGACGTCTACCGGGACGCTTTCGGACGGCCTCCCTGGAACGAGGACGCCGGGCGGGCCGACGCCTACCTGGACCGGCTCGACGGGGACGTGCACCGGCCCGGCTTCACGGCGGCGCTGGCCCTGGCCGGTGAGACGATAGTCGGCTGGGCCACCGCTTGGGACACCCCGAAACCCCTTCCCGCCGACCGCTGCTATCCGCAGGTCGCCGCCGCACTCGGGACTCAGCGAACGCAGGACTGGCTGTGCGGCGCCCGCGAGGTCGACGAACTGGCGGTCGCCGGCCACGCCCGCGGAACCGGCGTCGGCGCACGCCTCCTGCACGCGGTGACCGCGGACCGTACAGACGGCCGCTGCTGGCTGCTCACCGCGGCCCGCGCCACCGACACCCTCCGCTTCTATGAACGGGCCGGCTGGACGACCGCCACCCATCCCTCGCCCTCGGGCACGAGCCACGCGGCGTTGCTCGGCCCCAGGCATCCCGCCCGGCACCTCGCGCCCCGCCCTCTGTGATCACCGAAACTGTGGAGCACCACCCCATGCGTACCGCCGACATCCGTTCCCGATTCCTGGACTACTTCGCCGCGCGCCGCCACACGGTGGTGCCGAGCGCGCCGTTGCCCACCCCGGACCCGACGCTGCTGTTCGTCAACGCAGGCATGGTGCCGTTCAAGCCGTACCTGACGGGCGAGCAGGAGGCGCCGTGGCCGCGGGCGACCAGCGTGCAGAAGTGCGTGCGCACCCTGGACATCGAGGAAGTCGGCAGGACCACCCGGCACGGCTCGTTCTTCCAGATGAACGGCAACTTTTCGCTGGGCGACTACTTCAAGCACGAGGCCATCGCCTACGCCTGGGACCTGTCGACCACCGCCCAGGCGGAGGGCGGCTACGGTCTGGACCCGGACAAGATCTGGGTGACCGTTCACCATTCCGACGACGAGTCGCGGAGTATCTGGCGAGACGTCGTCGGCCTGCCCGATGCGCGGATCGTCGCGCGTGGCGACGAGGACAACTTCTGGTCGATGGGCGTGCCAGGCCCGTGCGGGCCGTGCTCGGAGCTGTACTACGACCGCGGCCCGGCGCTCGGCCGCGAAGGCGGACCGGCGGTCGACGAGGACCGCTACATGGAGTTCTGGAACCTCGTCTTCATGCAGTACGAGCGCGGCGAGGGCGTCGGCAAGTCGGGTTACCCGATCCTGGGCGAACTGCCGCGCCGCAACATCGACACCGGCATGGGCTTGGAGCGCATGGCCACCCTGCTCCAGGGCGTCGACAACCTCTACGAGATCGACGAGACCCGCCCCATCCTTGACCGGGCGGCCGATCTCGCCGCCGTCCGTTACGGCGTCGACGCCCAGGCCGATGTCCGCCTGCGCGTCGTCGCCGACCACGTCCGCACTGCCCTGATGCTGCTGGCCGACGGCACCAGCCCCGGCAACGAAGGCCGCGGCTACGTGCTTCGCCGGATCCTGCGCCGCGCGGTCCGCTCCATGCGCCAACTCGGCCACCAGGATCCCGTGTTGGGCGATCTGCTGGCGGTGGCCCGCGACTGCATGGCGCCCAGCTACCCAGAGGTGGCCGACGCGTACGCCCGCGTCGCCGACCAGGCGCAGGGCGAGGAGGACGCTTTCCGCGCGACCCTCAAGCAGGGCACCACCGTCCTGGACACCGCCGTCACCCAGGTGATGGAAGAGGGCGGCCGGACGTTGCCCGGCACCCAGGCGTTCCTGCTGCATGACACCTACGGCTTCCCCATCGACCTCACCCTGGAAATGGCCGCCGAACAAGGCGTCGAGGTCGACCGCGACGGCTTCACCGCCCTGATGAACGACCAGCGCGAGCGCGCCCGCGCCGACGCCCGCGCCCGCAAGTCCGGCGGCACCACCGACACCACGGCGCTGCGCGCCCTGCTGGATGCGCACGGGCCCACCGACTGGCAAGCCTGGTCCACCTTGACCACCGAATCCCGCGTCCTCGGCATCCTGGGCACGGCAGGCCCGGTTCCGGTCGCCCGAGAGGGCGAGATCGTCACCGTCGTCCTGGACCGCTCACCCTTCTACGCCGAATCCGGCGGTCAGGACAGCGACGCCGGTCGCCTCTCGTCGGCCCACGCGGAGGCCGAAGTCCTGGACGTGCAGCGTCCGCTGCCCGGCCTCGTCGCCCATCAAGTCCGCATCACCGCAGGCGAGCTGGCCCCCGACGACCACGTGGTCGCCGCGGTCGACCCGGAGTGGCGGCTCGGCGCCCGCCAGGCCCATTCCGGCACCCACGTCCTGCACGCCGCCCTGCGCGAGATCCTCGGTCCGACCGCGCTGCAGTCCGGCTCCTACAACCGGCCCGGCCACCTCCGCCTCGACTTCCCCTGGCGCGGAGCCCTGTCCCCGGCCGTGCGCAGCGAGATCGAGGAAGCCGCCAACCGGGCCCTGCGCAAGGACCTGCCCGTCGGCGTGCGTTGGATGACGCTGCCCGAGGCCAAGGAGATCGGCGCGCTCGCCCTGTTCGACGAGACCTACGGCGAGAAGGTCCGCGTCGTCGAGATCGGCGGTGCCTGGTCACGCGAACTGTGCGGCGGCACCCACGTCGAGCGCGCCTCCCAGATCGGCACCGTCGCCCTTACCGGCGAGTCCTCCGTCGGCGCCGGCATGCGCCGCCTGGAGGCGGCCGTCGGCATCGAGGGCTTCGACTACCTCGCGCGGGAACGAGACCTCGTCACCGCCCTCGCCGCACAGGTCGGCGCTCCCCGCGCCGAACTCCCGGAGAAGATCGCCGCACTCATCGACCGTCTCAAGACGACCGACCGGGAGAACGCCCGCCTCAAGGCGCAGGCCACCACCGCGCGCGCCCGGGAACTCGCCGGCACCGCGACCGACGTCAACGGCGTCCAGGTCGTCACCGTCACTGTCGAGGGAGGCGCGGAAGAGGCCCGCGCACTGGCCACGGCCGTCCGCGACCTCCTGCCCGCCGCCGTCCCCGTTGCGGTGGCAGTCGCCACGGCCAAGGGAGTCCTGGTCATCGGCCTGAACACGGCGGCTGGCGAACACGGCCTGGACGCCTCCGCACTGATCAAGGCACTCCTCGACGGACGAGGCGGCGGCTCCGCCGAACTCGCCCAGGGCGGCGGCCTGCCCACCGACCGCGTCACCGGGACGCTCGCCTCACTGCCCCGCCTCATCAGCGAACGCTGACGCACTCGCAGGCTGCGTCGGCCGCGCTCGGCGACTTCGCGCAGCGCAACCGACAGGCGGTCACGGGAACAGCCGTGCCCCCACCCGGGGCACCTCGGGGAGTGGGTCGATCGGCCGCACGACGGGGCGGGGCGACCGGCCGCGCCGACTGGAAACCGGGGCCATGTCCCGACAGGCGCCGGCGTCGTCCACGAACAGTGCGCCCTGAGGGGTGGTCCTGGTGGACAGGGCGGCGAAGCGGTCTCCGGTGCGCCGGCCCAACGAGCTTGCGGCCGCGCCGTGTTGGGCGCCGAGGACGCTGCTGTCGAGACGGGTCGCGTCGGTCGGCCGGGGCCAGGGACACCGGGACGAAGGTGCTCGCGGCCAGGCCGACGCGTTCTCCGTCCACTTCGGCGGCGAGGGCGACGACACCGGTGGGGAACTGCCCGAAGGCCTCGCGCAGCGTCCGCGGGTCGAGCGAGTGACCCGTCGGGGTGGCGATCGGGACGGCCACCCGCCACCGATCCGCGGAACATGCCCAGAAAGGCCGCCGCCGTCGAACGTGAACAGGGCCCCAGCACGACACACCACACCCGCTGCCACGGGGTCGTTCAGGGCAGCGAACTCAGGCGTGCCGTGGGAGAGGACGCCGACCTGTCGCCGCCGAAGGTGTCTTCTCTGCAGTCATCCGCCGTCCTCACACCGTCGTGAAGCCCGCCCCGGGCGAGGCGGAACACGATCATGCTCGGCGCCTCGCAACCCCGTGAACGAACGGAGTTGCGGCGACTGCAACATCGGGGATTACGTTGACTCAGGTGGTACGGAACGTGTCCAGGATGCGTTCCGCTGCCAGGGTCGCGGTGAGGGTGCCCTCGCGGACCTGTTGCTCCAGTTCGGGCGCCAGGCGGCGGACCGCCGGGTCGGTGTGCAGGCGGCTCAGCAGGTCGTCGCGGACCATCGTCCACGTCCAGTCGACCTGTTGGTCGCGGCGGCGATCGGCGAGCCGGCCGGAGGAGTCGAGGAGTAGGCGATGCTGCTCCAGGCGGTCCCAGAGCGTGTCGAGGCCCGTCCCCTCCCGTGCGCTGCAACTGAGTACCGGGGGCGTCCAGAAGGCGTCCTTGCCGTGCATCAGCCGCAGCGCGCCCGCGAGTTCCCGCGCGGCCGTCTGCGCGTCGCGTGCGTGCGGGCCGTCGGCCTTGTTGACGCTGATCACGTCGGCCAGTTCCAGGACGCCCTTCTTGATGCCCTGCAACTGGTCCCCGGTCCGGGCCAGGGTGAGCAGGAGGAAGGTGTCGACCATGTTGGCGACGGCCGTCTCCGACTGGCCGACGCCGACGGTCTCCACGAGCACCACGTCGTAGCCCGCGGCCTCCATGACGACGATCGACTCGCGCGTCGCCTTGGCGACACCGCCGAGCGTGCCGGACGTGGGGGAGGGGCGGACGAACGCCGCGGGGTCGACGGCGAGCCGCTCCATGCGCGTCTTGTCACCGAGGATCGAACCGCCCGTCCGGCTCGACGACGGGTCGACGGCGAGCACCGCCACCCGGTGCCCGAGCCCGGTGAGCATGGTGCCGAACGCGTCGATGAACGTCGACTTGCCCACCCCGGGCACACCGCTGACCCCGATCCGCCGGGACCGGCCGCTGTGCGGCAGCAGCTGGGTCAACAACTGCTGTGCCAGCTCCCGGTGTTGGGGCCGGGTGGACTCGACGAGGGTGATCGCGCGGGCGACGACCGCCCGCTTCCCGTCGAGCACACCCTTGACGTAGGTGTCGAGATCGATGGCCATGCGTGTCACCGGCTCACAGGTCGTCGTGCCCGAGCTCGCCTGCGAGCCGTGCCACGAGGTCGTACGCCGCGTCCGGGATGACCGTGCCGGGCGGGAACACCGCCGCCGCGCCCATCTCCAGCAGCGTCGGTACGTCGGTCGGCGGGATCACACCGCCCACGACGACCATGATGTCCTCGCGCCCCTCGTCGGCCAGCGCCTCGCGCAGCGCCGGCACGAGCGTGAGGTGGCCCGCGGCGAGCGAGGACACCCCGACGATGTGCACGTCCGCCTCGACCGCCTGGCGCGCCACCTCGGCCGGGGTCTGGAACAGCGGGCCGACGTCCACGTCGAAGCCGAGGTCGGCGAAGGCCGTCGCGATGACCTTCTGGCCGCGGTCGTGCCCGTCCTGGCCCATCTTGGCGACGAGGATGCGCGGCCGGCGCCCCTCCGCCTCGTCGAACGCGTCCACGCGGGCGCGGGTGCGGTCCACGTTCGGCGACTCGCCTGCTTCATTGCGGTACACACCGGAGATCGTACGGATCTGTCCGGCATGCCGCCCGTACACCTTCTCCAGGGCGTCGGAGATCTCGCCGACGGTGGCCTTCGCGCGCGCCGCGTTCACGGCGAGTTCCAGGAGGTTGCCCTCGCCCTCGGCGGCGCGGGTCAGGGCGGCCAGCGCGTCCCGGCAGGCCGTGTCGTCGCGCTCCTCGCGCAGCCGCCGCAGCTTCTCGACCTGCTGGGAGCGGACCGAGGAGTTGTCGACCTTGAGGACCTCGATCTCCTCGTCGCTGTCCACCCGGTACTTGTTCACCCCGATCACCGGCTGCCGACCGGAGTCGATTCGGGCCTGGGTGCGCGCCGCGGCCTCCTCGATGCGCAGCTTGGGGATGCCCGCGTCGATGGCCTTGGCCATGCCGCCCGCGTCCTCGACCTCCTGAATGTGTTGCCAGGCGCGCCGCGCCAGGTCGTACGTCAGCTTCTCCACGTACGCGCTGCCGCCCCACGGGTCGATCGACCGGGTCGTGCCGGACTCCTGCTGGAGGAGCAGCTGCGTGTTGCGGGCGATGCGCGCCGAGAAGTCGGTGGGCAGCGCGAGCGCCTCGTCGAGGGCGTTGGTGTGCAGCGACTGCGTGTGCCCCTGCGTCGCCGCCATCGCCTCCACGCACGTACGTGTCACGTTGTTGAACACGTCCTGCGCCGTCAGCGACCAGCCCGACGTCTGCGAATGGGTGCGCAGGGAAAGGGACTTGGCGTTCTTCGGGTCGAACTGCTTGACCAGCTTCGCCCACAGCAGGCGGGCGGCACGGAGCTTGGCGACCTCCATGAAGAAGTTCATGCCGATGGCCCAGAAGAAGCTCAGCCGCGGCGCGAACGCGTCCACGTCCAGCCCCGCCTCACGCCCCGCCCGGATGTACTCGACGCCGTCCGCGAGGGTGTACGCCAGCTCCAGGTCGGCCGTCGCGCCCGCCTCCTGGATGTGGTACCCGGAGATGGAGATCGAGTTGTAGCGCGGCATGCGCTGCGAGGTGTACGCGAAGATGTCGGAGATGATCCGCATCGACGGCTTCGGCGGGTAGATGTAGGTGTTGCGGACCATGAACTCCTTGAGGATGTCGTTCTGAATGGTCCCGGCCAGCTTCTCGGGCGGTACACCCTGCTCCTCCGCCGCCACGATGTACAGCGCGAGCACCGGCAGCACGGCGCCGTTCATGGTCATCGAGACGGTCATCCTGTCGAGCGGGATGCCGTCGAAGAGCTGGCGCATGTCGTAGATGGAGTCGATGGCGACGCCCGCCATGCCGACATCGCCGGTGACCCGCGGGTGATCGCTGTCGTAGCCCCGGTGCGTCGGCAGGTCGAACGCGACGGACAGGCCCTTCTGACCCGCCGCGAGGTTGCGCCGGTAGAAGGCGTTGGACTCCGCCGCCGTGGAGAAGCCGGCGTACTGGCGGATGGTCCACGGCTGGTTCACGTACATCGTCGGGTACGGTCCGCGCAGATACGGCTCCACACCCGGATACGTGCCCAGGAAGTCCAGGCCCTCCAGGTCCTGCCCGGTGTACAGCGGCTGCACCGTGATGCCCTCGGGGGTCTCCCACAGCAGGTCGTCGCCGCCCGCGGCCTTCTTGAGTGCCGCACGCCACTCGTCGGCGCTCCCGCCCGCCGCGGACGGGGTTCCCAGCGCGATCGACGAGAAGTCGGGGATGGACATCAGGACACTCCCATACGGTCGAGCGTGGCGGTGAGGACGGCCACGGCGTCGCAGCCGGCGTGGACGTGGTCGTCGATCCCCGCCCGGGTTCCGGGGCGGCCCGCGAGGAACACCCGGCTCGCGCCCGCCTCGCGCAGCGTCCGCGCGGCGGCCTCGGCCTGCTCCTCGTACACCGTGTCGCTGGAGCACAGGCAGGCCTCCGACGCCCCGCTCTCCTCGAACGTGCCCTCGGTGACCGGCTCGATGCCGCCCGCCTGGAACAGGTTGGCGGCGAAGGACAGGCGGGCGGTGTGCGCGGCGGCCGGTCCGAGGGCTGCCAGATACACGCGGGGGCGGGCGCCGGTCGCGGCCAGGTGCGCGTCGGAACGGGCCCGCAGCGCCTCGAACGCCTCGTCGCGACGCACCCGGGGCAGGCCGCCGCCGCGGGTGGCGGGCGCCGACTCGCGTGCCACGGGCTTCTCGGCGAGGTTCGGGAACTCGCTCACACCGGTGACCGGTTCACGTCGTGTGGCCAGCTTCTTGCTCCGCGCGCTCCAGGTGGCGGCCAGCCGGTCGCCGATCAGGCCCGAGCGCAGCGCCGCCGCCTGGCCGCCGGCCCGCTCGATCTCCTGGAAGAAGTCCCAGCCGACGTGCGCGAGTTCGTCCGTCAGACGCTCCACGTACCAGGAGCCGCCCGCGGGGTCGACGACCCGGGTGAGGTGGGACTCCTCGATGAGGATGGTCGAGGTGTTGCGGGCGATGCGGCGGGCGAACGCGTCCGGCAGCCCCAGTGCGTGATCGAAGGGCAGCACCGTCACGGAGTCCGCCCCGGCCACCCCGGCGGCCAGCGACGCCACCGTGGTGCGCAGCATGTTCACCCACGGATCGCGCCGGCTCATCATCACCGGCGACGTCACCGCGTGCTGCGGCTGCGCACCCGAGGCCGGAGCCCCGCACGCCTCGGCGACCCGTGCCCACAGGCGCCGCGCGGCACGGAACTTGGCGATGGTGAGGAACTGGTCGGCCGTCGCGGCGTACCGGAACTCCAGCTGGTGCAGGGCGTGTTGCATGCTCAGTCCCGCGTCCGTCAGGGTCCGCAGGTAGGCGACGCCGGTCGAGAGAGATGCGCCGAGTTCCTGGGCGGCCGACCCGCCGGCCTCGTGGTACGGCAGCGCGTCCACGGTCAGCGCGCGCAGCCCCGGGTACGACTCGGCGCAGCTGCCGGCCAGTTCGATGGCGGGCGCCACGTCGACAGCGGCTCCCGAGCGGGCCTCGTGCCCCAGCGGGTCGGCGCCCAGATTGCCGCGTACGGCGTCGGGGGCGACGCCACGCGTGTCGTAGAGTCGCAGCAGCTCCCGCGCGGCGTCGTCGTACTCGGCTCCCGCGTCGAGGACGACGGGGGCCAGATCGAGGTGGACGCCGTCGAGCGCGGACGCCAGCGCAGTGACCGGGAAGCGTGTCGCGTCGCCCGTGGTCAGCCACAGCGACGTGACACCGTTCTCCAGGTCGGCGAGTACCGTCGCGGAGTCGGCGACCGTGTGCTGCTGCCGTACGTCCCAGCCGCCGGCCGTGTTCCCCTCGGCGCGGCCGCCGCGTACGAACGGCGCGAATCCGGGCAGGCCGGGGTCGGGCGCGTCGCTGTCGGCTGTGTACAGGGGCGGGACAAGCAACCCGTCCTCAAGTGCGGTGGACAGGGTGCCCTCCGCCTCGGCGGCCGATACTTCCTTGCCCGACTTGCGCAGGACACCCGCCACCAGGTGCTGCCATTGCTCAAGGGTCGCGTCAGGGAACTCGGCTGCCAGGGAGAGCCCGTCGTCAGGCAGGACCGTCATGCTCGGATGCTAGGTCAGGAGGGTGCCGAGCGGGACGGGACGCGAGTGTGACCTTCTTTACCTTGCCCGTGAGGCGTCGACACCCTAGCGACCGGGCGCGGACGCCCTGGCGGCCGGCCACGACGGACTCTTGACCGCACCCCGTCTTGGCCGTGCACACGACACGCACTGTCCGAGGGATTCGACGACAGCACGACGGAAGCCGGTGAGAGTCCGGCACGGTCGCGCCACTGTAAACGGAGGCCTTCGGGTGCTCCGTGAGTCAGACCCGTGGCTGTCGTTCCACGCACCACCGATATGGGACGCGAACTCCCGAAGGAGGCCTTGCGCGATGGCGCAACACGTCGCCCAGCCGACCGCCACCACCCCCGTCGTTCCGGCCAAGCTGCCGCTGAAGGCCATCGCCCCTTGGGCGATCTTCTTCGGCGTCCTGATGCTGGTCCTGTTGTACTTCGTCGGCGCCGAACAGGGCGCCACCTCCGTGTTCAGCGGAGCGGACGTTCACGAATGGGTGCACGACGCCCGTCACCTGCTCGGCTTCCCCTGCCACTGAGAACACAGAGGAACGTCGCGCTCTCATGAACTCAACCACCGTACGCAACCTGCTCGTTCGCGGAATGCTCGCCGGTCTCGCGGCCGGCGTGCTCGCCCTCGTCATCTCCTACTGGCTCGGCGAGCCGATGGTCGACAAGGCCATCGGATTCGAGGAGGCGCACGCCGGCCACTCGCACGGCGACGAGGTCGAACTCGTCTCCCGCGGCCTCCAGTCGACGGCCGGACTCGCCACCGGCGTCCTCGTCTACGGCGTCGCCTTCGGCGGCATCGCGGCACTCGCCTACTGCTTCGCGCTCGGTCGTGTGGGCCGCTTCGGCCCCCGCGCGACCGCGCTGCTGCTGTCGGGCTGTGCGCTGCTCGCCGTGTACGTCGTACCGTTCCTGAAGTACCCGGCCAACCCGCCCGCCGTCGGCAACTCCGACACCATCGGCAAACGGACCACCCTGTACTTCCTGATGATGGTGCTCAGCATCCTCCTCGCGGTCGCGGCCACCATCCTCGGCAAGCGACTCGCACCCCGCATGGGCAACTGGTGGGCCGCCGTGGTCGCCGTCCTCGCCTTCGCCGTGGTCGTCGGTCTGGCCTTCCAGTTCCTGCCCGTGATCAACGAGGTGCCCGAGCACTTCCCGGCTGCTGTGCTCTGGCGCTTCCGACTCTCCGCCCTCGCCATCCAGCTCACGCTGTGGACGGGATTCGGACTGATCTTCGGCGAGTTTGCCGAGCGGCTGCTCAATCCCAAGCCTGCCACGGCAGGCCAGGCGGTGCCGGCAGGGAACTGACCAGCCGGCCGAGCACGCGGATCGAGGCAGAAATGAGGGCCCACGGAACCATCCGGGGGCCCTCACTCGTTTACCCCGGCACCACTGGTCCGGCGACGAAGCGAGGAGCCGAGTGGGCAGACAGATGCAGCCCCGACACATCGTCCTCGGCGGCCGGGAGGCCGTCGCACTCACCGTGGAGGAGTACGAGCAACTCGTCGCGAGCCGAAGGCAGATTCGGCGGCCAGAGCGCCAAGGTGCGCGTCCTTGCCCAGCAGGCGAAACGGACGCAGCGCCTCCTTGAGGAGCTTGAGGAACTGGCGGGGGACTGCGCCGAGGGCTCCTGTGCCGTGTCACCATCAGGAGCGCGGAGCGGCATCGCGGCCGACTGCCCGCGTTGCGCCCTCGCGGCGCTGCTGAGCCGCTTCCGCGACGGCACCTACTGAGGAAGCGGGCCGACGGAAGCTCGGGGCTGGGCGAGGGGTCGGCCGCAGCGCACGTTCCAGCGCCCGTCGCGCCCGCTCAGTTCGGTGACTGTCAGCGGTGTCACGTCGCAGCGCCAGAACGCCGACAGCGGTGCGCCCAGGGCGTGTACGACGGCGGCGCGCGTCAACTCCGGCTCCACGACGGCGATCACGAGACCGCCGTCAGTGGCCATCGCGTCGAGCCAGCGCGACACCCGCGCGCACACGGCGGCCACCGATTCCCCGCCTCCGGCGGGGAAAGCGGGGTCCCCGAGCCACTGGGCGACATCCTGCGGTGCTGTCTCGCTCACCTCGGCCAAGGTCCGGCCGCGCCAGTTGCCCGTGTCCGGTGCGGCCAACTCGTCCGGCGCGACGGGCGAACCGAGGCCCAGCAGCTCGGCGGTCTCACGGCAGCGTCGGCTCCCGGACACAACGGCCAGGGCAGGCTTCGGCAGCGCACAGGCCGCGGCACCGGCGGCCTCGCGGCCCGCGGCGTCCAGCGGGGCCCCGTCGTCGAACCGGGCCTGCCGCAGCGAGGCGTTCATGGCGGGCGAGACGAACCAGACGCGTTGGGTCATGGTGGGGTCCTTCCGGCATACGGGAGGTGCGATGGGGCGGGCCTCCGGACAGGAGACCGGACTGGAAATCAGAATCCCTGCCCCTCGACCGGATACGGCACGTGCGTGCGCCGGTCCGCGTCGATCGACAGGCGTCCGCCGGCCGGCGGACGCGCCCGCTGGGCTCGAAGAGGCTCGCGCCCGCGAAGAATCCGTCCTCGTGTCCGTCGAGGCCTCAAGGACCGGATCGGTGCGCTCACGATCGGCCGCAGCGAGCCGTTCCAGGAAGTCGGCCACATCGCTGAGTGCTCTCCGCAGTGACTGCATACGCGCTCCCTGGGCCCCCAGCTGCCTGCGCAGGGCGAGGAGGGACTCGTACTGCTTGACCGGTACGGCGATCATGGGTTTTCCGTTGACGACTACGGTCGTCGGCTCTTGCTTCACGACTGTCCCCCTGCTTCGTGAAAGGCGCTCGGGTGCGGCGGTGGGGGCGCCGGCGCCCTGTGCGACCGGCGCCCCCACCGCAATGCGTCAGGCCGGGTCGAGGTCCGCTCGCACGGT
Source organism: Streptomyces sp. NPDC051684 (assembly GCF_044453445.1). Taxonomy (NCBI): domain Bacteria; kingdom Bacillati; phylum Actinomycetota; class Actinomycetes; order Kitasatosporales; family Streptomycetaceae; genus Streptomyces; species Streptomyces sp. NPDC051684. The sequence continues at coordinate 14,085 of NZ_JBITCS010000025.1, forward strand.
TCGTGCGGCGGACACCAGGTTCTCCAGGGAGGCCCGGGTCTCGGTCCAGCCGCGGGTCTTCAGGCCGCAGTCCGGGTTGACCCACAGGCGCTCGGCGGGAATGGCCTCAAGTCCCTTGCGCAGCAGGGTGGATACCTCCTCGGCGTTCGGGATGCGGGGGGAGTGGATGTCGTAGACACCCGGCCCGGCCTCGCGCGGGTAGCCGTGCTCGGCCAGCTCGCGGGCGACCTGCATGTGTGAGCGGGCGGCCTCCAGGCTGATGACATCGGCGTCGAGGTCGTCGATGGCCTGGACGATGTCGCCGAACTCGGCATAGCACATGTGCGTGTGGATCTGGGTCTCCGGCCGCACCCCCGTCGTCGACAGCCGGAACGCCTCGGTCGCCCACTCCAGGTACGCGGCGTGGTCCGCGGCGCGCAGCGGCAGGGTCTCGCGCAGTGCCGGCTCGTCGACCTGGATGATCGAAGTGCCGTTCGCCTCAAGGTCGTTGACCTCGTCGCGCAGGGCCAGGGCGACCTGGCGTGCGGTGTCGCCGAGCGGCTGGTCGTCGCGGACGAAGGACCAGGCGAGCATGGTGACCGGGCCGGTGAGCATGCCCTTGACCGGGCGGTCCGACAGCGACTGGGCGTACGAGGTCCAGCGCACCGTCATCGGTTCGGGGCGGGAGATGTCCCCGGCCAGGACCGGCGGGCGGACGTAGCGGGTGCCGTAGGACTGCACCCATCCGTGCTGCGTGGCCAGGTAGCCGGTGAGCTGTTCGGCGAAGTACTGCACCATGTCGTTGCGCTCGGCCTCGCCGTGCACGAGGACGTCGATGCCGGTCTTCTCCTGGAAGGAGACGACGTCGCGGATCTCGTTCCTGATGCGCCCCTCGTAGCCGGCCGTGTCGATGCGGCCGGTGCGCAGGTCGGCCCGGGCGGTGCGCAACTCGGTGGTCTGCGGGAACGAGCCGATGGTCGTGGTCGGCAGCAGCGGCAGTCCCAGGTGGACGCGCTGGGCCGTCGCCCGCTCCGGGTACGCCTGGGCGCGACGGGTGTCGGACTCCGTGACGGCGGCGGCACGGGCGCGCACCGCCGGGTCGCGGGTGATCGGCGACGTGGCGCGGGAGGACAGCGCGGCCCGGTTGACCGCCAGGTCGGCGGTGATCGAGTCCGTGCCCTGGGCGAGGCCCTTGGCGAGGGCGACGATCTCGGCGGTCTTCTGGCGGGCGAAGGCCAGCCAGCGCAGGATCTGCGGGTCGACGTCCTTCTCCAGGGCGGCGTCCAGCGGCACGTGCAGCAGGGAGCAGGAGGCTGCGACGTCGACGCGGTCGGCGAGGCCGAGGAGGGTGCCGAGCGTGGCGAGGGACTTCTCCAGGTCGTTGACCCAGATGTTGCGCCCGTTGACGACACCGGCGACCAGCCGCTTGCCGGACAGACCGCCGACGGCGGCGAGCGCGCCGAGGTTGGCGGCCGCGGCGTCGGTGAAGTCGAGGGCGAGGCCGTCGACGGGCGCCTTGGCGAGCACCGGAAGGGCATCGCCGAGCCGGTCGAAGTAGGAGGCCACAAGGAGCTTCGGCCGGTCGGTCGCGGTACCGAGGTCGCGGTAGGCGCGCTCGGCGGCGTTGAGCTCGGCCGCGGTACGGTCCTGGACCAGGGCGGGCTCGTCGAGCTGCACCCACTCGGCACCGGCGGCACGCAGGTCCGCGAGGACCTCGGCGTACACGGGCAGCAGCCGGTCCAGCAGCGTCAGCGGGTCGAAGTCCGTGGCGACGCCCGGCGCCGGCTTCGACAGCAGGAGGTACGTGACCGGGCCCACCAGAACCGGTCGGGCGGTGAGGCCCTCGGCGAGGGCCTCCTTCAGCTCGGCGACCTGCTTGGTGGAGTCGGCGGTGAACACCGTGTCCGGACCCAACTCGGGCACCAGGTAGTGGTAGTTGGTGTCGAACCACTTGGTCATCTCCAGCGGCGCCACGTCCTGGGTGCCGCGGGCCATCGCGAAGTACCCGTCGAGGGCGTCGGCAGCGACGGCGGCCTGGTGGCGTTCCGGGATCGCACCGACCATGACGGTGGTGTCGAGGACGTGGTCGTAGTAGGAGAAGTCACCGGTGGGGACCTCGTCGATGCCGGCCGCCGCCATTTCCTGACGGTTGGTGCGGCGCAGTTCGGCGGCGGTGGTACGCAGGGCGTCGGCGGTGATGCGGCCCTTCCAGTACCCCTCGATCGCCTTCTTCAGCTCTCGGTTCTGGCCCTGGCGCGGGTAGCCGTACACGGTGGCCCGTGCTGCCGCGGCTGCGGTCTTGGTGGTCACGGAGTTCTCCTTCGAGAGACGTATCCCTGGGATCCCGAAGACCCGAGCGCGCGAAGGAGCGACAGAAACGGCGGTACGACCTCGCGCGGCAAAGGCGCGATCGTTCGCCGGATATGTACGCCGACCCGCCCTCGAGGTCACCGGAATGTCCGTGCGCGCGTCGTACGCGCACGGGCAGATGGCAGGTCTTCGGACTCGCGGGCGCGTCCTCCTGTCATGGAGGACATCTACTGGCCGTCGCTTCCCAGGCCCTGTCTGTCGGACCCAGTGCGTATGACGGCGGTCGTTCCCACTCACCGCTGCGGGGCAGTCCCGGATTCCCACCGGGTTCCCTCTTGCGACGCATCCCGCCTGGCGGACGGGGCGAACCAGCTGCAGCGCTCACCCTACGGGCCGGTGGCGGAGAGTGGCCAGATGGTCCGGATTCCGGACGGTGAGATGGGCCACCTGAGAGCTGGACGGCCGAAAGCCCGTGGGGCGTGGACCGGCGTCGTGCGCCGACCCACGCCCCACGGGCTCAACCGTCGCCGTCCCTCATTCCGGCGGCGGTACCCGGGCCCCTCAGCCCCGGTGGTTCTCGGTGGCCACCTGCTCGTAGACATGGAAGCCCCGCCCGGTCTTCCGCCCCAACAGGCCTGCCTCCACCATGCGTTGGAGCAGTGGCGGCGGTGCGTACAGCGGCTCCTTGAACTCCTCGTAGAGCGATTCGGCGATCGCGGCGACGGTGTCGAGCCCGATCAGGTCGGCGAGCCGCAGCGGTCCCATGGGATGTGCGCAGCCGAGCTCCATGCCGTGGTCGACGTCGGCCGGTGTCGCGAAGCCGGACTCCGTCATACGGATCGCCGACAGGAGGTACGGGACGAGCAGCGCGTTGACGACGAACCCGGCGCGGTCACGGGAGCGCACCACGGTCTTGCCGAGTGTCCCCGTGGCGAAGTGCTCCACCAGCGCGGCGGTCCCGGCCGAGGTGTGCAGCGATGTGACGACCTCGACCAGGGGCAGGGCCGGCACCGGATTGAAGAAGTGCAGTCCGACGACGCGGTCGGCGCGCCCGGTCGCCATGCCGAGGCGCATGACGGGGATCGAGGAGGTGTTGGTGGCGAGCACGGCGGCCGGATCCTCGACGATCTTGTCGAGAGCGGCGAACAGTTCCGTCTTGTCGTCGGTGTTCTCGACGATCGCCTCGATGACGAGTTGCCGGTCGGCAAGATCGTCCAGTTCCCCGGTGAACGTCGTCCGGCCGAGTGCGCCCTGCGCCTGCGCGGCTGTGCACTTGCCCCGGTCGACCGCCTTGCCGAGCGAGGCCGTGATGCGGTCGCGGGTGCGCTGTACGGCTGTGGCGTCGGCCTCGCACACGATCGTGTCGATGCCGGCCCGGGCGCAGACCTCGGCGATGCCCGCGCCCATCTGGCCGCCTCCGACGACTCCCATACGGTTCACGTCGATGGTCATGACTGCCGCTCCGTGGTCCGCACGAGGTGGCGCGTGTAGGCGTCGGGCGTGAAGAAGAGGGGGAGTTCGGTGGCGAGCGCGGTGCGCTCGAAGAGCGCACGGATCTCGTCGAGGGGAGCGAAGGGGAACTCGGCCACGAGAGCGGAGAGTTCCTCTTCGAGGAGAGCGAGGACCGTCTCCCGGTCGACCTGCCGGTGGCGCAGCCACTGCCAGACCTGGACGCGGGCGATCTCGGCGGTGGCGGCGTCCTCCATGAGACCGTCCAGTGCGACCGCGCCCTGTCCGCGCAGCCAGGCGGCGAAGTAGCGGACCGCGACCGAGACGTTGGTGCGCACACCCTGGGGTGTCGGTGGACCGCTCACCTTGCGGACCGCGAGCAGCTGCGAGGGTGTCACCTCCACGTCCTCGCGGGTCCGGCTCAGCTGGTGCGGCTCGTCACCGAGCACGCCGTCGAAGACCTCCCGGCACAGCGGGACCAGCGCCGGGTGCGCGACCCAGGATCCGTCGAAGCCGTCCTCGGCCTCGCGCTCCTTGTCCAGGCGGACCTTCGCCCACGCGGCCTCGTTGGCCTCGGGGTCCTTGCTCGGCACCTGTGCCGCCATCCCGCCGATGGCGTGGGCGCCGCGCTTGTGGCAGGTGCGGACGAGGAGTTCGGTGTACGCCCGCATGAAAGGCGCGGTCATGGTGACCCGGGCGCGGTCCGGCAGCAAGAAGTCGCTCCGGTGGCCGAAGGTCTTGATGACGCTGAAGAGGTAGTCCCAGCGTCCCGCGTTCAGCCCGGCGCTGTGCTCGCGCAGTTCGTACAGCATCTCCTCCATCTCGAACGCCGCTGTGATCGTCTCGATGAGGACCGTGGCCCGGACCGTGCCGTGCGGGATGCCGAGGAGGTCCTGGGCGAGGACGAAAATGTCGTTCCACAGCCGCGCCTCCTCGCGGTTCTCCAGCTTGGGCAGGTAGAAGTACGGGCCGTGTCCCGCGTCGATCTGCCGCTGCGCGCAGTGGAAGAAGTACAGGCCGAAGTCGACGAGCGCGGCCGGCACCGGGCGGCCGTCGACCTCCAGGTGCTCCTCGTCGAGGTGCCAGCCGCGGGGGCGGACCACGATCGTCGCCAGGGGCCGATCGGTGGCAAGCCGGTACACCTTGCCCGCCTCGGTGGTGAAGTCGATGCGCCGCTCGATCGCGTCCAGCAGGTTGAGCTGCCCGCCTATCACGTTGTCCCAGGTCGGTGCCGTGGCGTCCGCGAAGTCGGCGAGCCAGACCCTCGCTCCGGAGTTGAGCGCGTTGACGGTCATCCGGCGCTCGGGCGGTCCCGTGATCTCCACGCGCCGGTCGGCGAGACCGGGAGCCGGAGGCGCGACCCGCCAGTGCGCGTCCTCACGGATCCGCCGCGTCACCATCGAGAAGTCGAGCGGGTATCCCTCGGCGAGCCGCAGCGCCCGGCGCCGACGCTCCTTGAGCAGGCGTTCGCGGTCCGAGGCGAAGGTTCGGGCGAGCGTACCGATGAAGTCGAGCGCGGCGGGAGTGAGGATCTCGTCGTGGCGGTCGCCCGGAGCGGCGAGCACCTGAACGGGCCTGGCGATGAGCTGCGGGGACATCGGATCTCCTGAGGGAGGGAGGAGGCGAAGGTACGAGGACTGGGAGGAGCGGGTTGCACAATGCGGGGATGGATCACACAGTCATGAAGGTCGTCGCGGCGGCCGTCGTCGAGAACGGAAAACTGCTCGTCGTGAGCAAACGGGCGGCGCCGGACGTCTACTTCGTTCCGGGCGGCAAGCCCGAGCCGGGCGAAGAACCGGAAGAGACGCTGGTGCGGGAGTTGCGCGAGGAACTGGGCGTCGAGCCGGGTCGGCTCGAACCGCTCACGGTGGTGGAGGAGAGGGCGGCTTTGGAGGGCGTACCGATGCGGTTGACGGTCTTCACCACGACGCTCATCGGCGATCCGGTCCCCGCGGCCGAACTGTCCGCCCTGCGCTGGACCGACGGGCGGGAAGCGGGACTCAGGCTCGCCCCCGCCGTCGAACACCATCTGCTGCCGCTGCTGCGCGACCTGGGCAGGATGGAGCGGCTCGCCGGGTGAGGGCGCTCACCGGGTGACCGAGGAGACCCGGTGAGGCGCACCGCCCGCCACGTCCTAGTGGAACTGCTCGGCCTCGGTGGACCCGGTCAGAGCGGTGGTGGAGGAGGCGGGGTTGATCGCCGTCGAGACCTGGTCGAAGTAGCCGGTGCCGACCTCGCGCTGGTGCTTCACGGCGGTGAATCCGTGTTCCTGCGCGGCGAACTCCCGCTCCTGCAGGTCGACATAGGCGGTCATGCCGTGTTCGGCGTAGCCGCGCGCGAGGTCGAACATGCCGTGGTTGAGGGAGTGGAAGCCGGCGAGAGTGATGAACTGGAAGCGGTAGCCCATCGCGGCCAGCTCCCGCTGGAACTTGGCGATCTGGTCGTCGTCCAGGGCGGCTTTCCAGTTGAAGGAGGGCGAGCAGTTGTACGCGAGCATCTGGTCCGGGTGCTCGGCGTGGATGGCCTCGGCGAACTCGCGGGCCTGCGCCAGGTCCGGGGTGCCGGTCTCCACCCAGATGAGGTCGGAGTACGGGGCGTAGGCGAGGCCGCGGGCGATGACGGGGGCCATGCCGTTGCGGACGCGGTAGAAGCCCTCGGCCGTGCGCTCGCCGGTGACGAACCCGGCGTCGCGCTCGTCGACGTCGCTGGTCAGCAGGTTCGCCGCGAGCGCGTCCGTGCGGGCGACGATCAGTGTCGGCACGTCGGCGATGTCGGCGGCCAGTCGGGCCGCGTTGAGGGTGCGGATGTGCTGGGAGGTCGGCACGAGCACCTTGCCGCCGAGGTGGCCGCACTTCTTCTCGGAGGCGAGCTGGTCCTCGTAGTGGATGCCGGCGGCGCCCGCCGCGATCATCGCCTTGGTGAGTTCGAAGGCGTTGAGCGGGCCGCCGAACCCGGCCTCCGCGTCGGCGACGATCGGGGCCAGCCAGTCGATCGAGTCGTCGCCCTCGCTGGTGGCGATCTGGTCGGCGCGCAGCAGCGCGTTGTTGATCCGGCGGACCACCTGGGGAACGGAGTTGGCCGGGTACAGGGACTGGTCGGGGTAGGTGTGGCCGGCGAGGTTGGCGTCGGCGGCGACCTGCCAGCCGGACAGGTAGATGGCCTGCAGGCCGGCCTTCACCTGCTGCACGGCCTGACCGCCGGTGAGCGCGCCGAGGGAGTGGATGTAGTCCTGCTCGTGCAGTTGGCGCCACAGGCGCTCGGCGCCGCGCCGGGCCAGGGTCGCCTCTTCGCGGACGCTCCCGGAGAGGCGGATCACGTCCTGGGCGCTGTAGGTGCGGTCGATGCCCTTCCAGCGCGGGTCGGTGGCCCAGCGGCGGGTGAGTTCCTCGGCTGCCTGTGTGCGTGTGTCGGTTGCCATGACGGTCACCGTCTCCTCGGTCGTTCGTCTGCGAAGTCAGTCATCACCACGGCACTCGCCGCTTGTGCGGCGGCACTGTGTGTCGTGTGATGGGGTGCGGCCCGCCGGTCCCTTGTGCTGCAGAGCGGAGCAATCCTTGCGCAGACCTGTCGGCATGGGATGCGACCGGTGCCGGGATCTCCGACGTCAGGGCATTGGTCGTGCCCCGGTTTCCGGTTCGCACCCGCCGTGGTCCGGTGGGCCGCACTCAGACTCTGGCACTGGCACTGAGTGCCATCAAGCATGGCTGGATGCCAACTTCTGCGAATCTTCCGGTGCTGATTTGCCAAGCTTGCGAAGGGTTCATTCGCGTCGCGGTCACGTACGCTGAGCCGTCCCGGAGGGGAGGGCCATCACCATGGGAAAGACGTATGCGGGTGCGCGGCTGCGGCGGCTGCGCGACGAGCGGGGCTTCAGCCAGGCCGAACTGGCCCGCACGCTCGGGATCTCACCCAGCTACCTGAACCAGATGGAGCACGACGCGCGGCCGCTCACGGTGCAGGTGCTGCTGCGCCTGACCGAGGTGTTCGGTGTCGACCCGGGCTTCTTCTCCGAGCGCGACACCGGCCGCCTGGTGGCGGACCTCAGGGAGGCGCTGGCCGCCGAGATCGACGCGGCACGGGTCGGCGCGACCGACCTCACCGAGCTCGCCTCGCGGATGCCGGAGGTCGCGCAGGTCCTGCTCGACCTCGGCCGCCGCAACCAGCGCCTGGCCGAGCTGGTCGGGGGACACGACGGCCGTGACCCGCGGGGCCTCGACGCCCCGCGCTCCCCGCACGAGGAGATCCGCGAGTACTTCTACCGCCGCCAGAACTACCTCCACGAGATCGACACCGCCGCGGAAGAGGTCGCCGCCTCCGTCGGTATCCGTCCTGGAGAAGTGCTCAGTGCGCTCGCGGCCCGCCTGGAAGACCGGCACGGCACACGCCTCAGCACCGAGTCCGGCGACAGCCTCCACCGTTACGACCACACGACGCGCACCCTGCACCTGTCGCCGCGACTGCGCCCGGGCCAGCGCGCGTTCCGTATGGCCACCCAACTCGCCCTGCTGGAGCACGCGGACGACCTGGACCGGCAGGCGGCCGAGGACTTCGTCCCGGGCATACCGGCCCACTCGCTGGCCCGCATCGGCATCGCCAACTACTTCGCCGCCGCGCTCATCCTCCCGTACCGCGACTTCCACGCGGCGGCCGAGGCGGTGCGCTACGACATCGAACGCCTCACCGACCGCTACGGGCTCGGCTACGAGACGGTCTGCCACCGCCTCAGCACCCTCCAGCGACCTCGGCTGCGCGGTGTCCCCTTCTCCTTCATGCGCGTCGACCGGGCGGGCAACGTGTCCAAACGGCAGTCGGCCACGGGCTTCCATTTCTCGCGCGCGGGCGGCACCTGCCCGCTGTGGAACGTCTACGAGGCGTTCGCCGCGCCCGGCCGCATCCACGTCCAACTGGCCGAAATGCCGGACGGAAAACGGTACTTGTGGACCGCCCGCGCCGTCACCCGGCACCGGGGCGGCTGGGGCGAACCCGGCAAGACCTTCGCGATCGGCCTCGGCTGCGAACTGCGTCACGCGCACCGGCTGGTCTACTCCGACGGTCTCGACCTCGGCCGCAGCGCCGCCGCGACCCCGATCGGGATGGGCTGCCGCGTCTGCGAACGCCTCGAATGCCCGCAGCGGGCCGCGCCGCCGCTGGGGCGGCCGCTGCGGATCGACCAGCACTCCAGCACCTTCGTGCCCTATCCCGTGGCACACGACGACTCGCAGGCCCCGCACCCTCAATGACCGCCGAAGGATGCACGGGCCCCACCGGACCGACGGGCTCGCCGCCGCATACGTCACAATGGGCGCACGAGGCGACGGGGACCAGGAAGCCGGTGTGAATCCGGCGCGGTCCCGCCACTGTGACCGGGAAGCGGTCCTCCCGCATGCCACTGCCCGCGCGAGCGGACGGGAAGGCGGAGGCGAGCGATGATCCGGGAGCCAGGAGACTGACCCGTCGCCGGTCCAGCAGCAGGGGCGAGGACACCCCGGAGAGGATCGATGTGACGACGCATGCCTGTACAGAAGCGGGAAGAGGCCCCGAGCCCGGCAGGCGCGGGGTACTGGCCGCCGCAGGTGCCCTGGCTCTCGGCGGAGCCGGGCTGCTCACCGGGTGCGGTGGTGACACCGAGGACGGGTGCGGCGGCGACCGGTTCCGTGCCGCGTTCACCTCCGGCGGCTCCCAGGAGACCCTCGACCCGCACGTCGCACCGAACTTCGTCGACCAGGCCCGCGCCAAGGCCCTCTACGACACGCTCGGCACGTACGCGGACGACATGTCGGTCCGCAAGCGGCTCGCCGAGTCCTGGGAGTCCAACGCCTCCGGCACCCGCTGGCACATACGCCTGCGCGAGGCGCGCTTCCACGACGTGAAGCCGGTCACCGCCAAGGACGTCCTCTACAGCTACCGGCGCGCCGCCGACCCGAAGACCGGCTCGCCCTCGCAGGTGCTGCTCTCCGCGATCGACTTCGACGCCAGCAAGGCCGACGGCACGCAAGCAGCGCCGGCAACTCCGCCTCGGGCCGGGTCAGCTTGAGTTCGACGGTATGGGCCCCGATGGCACGGGAACGCTTCAGGTCGATGATGGACAGCGAGTTCTTCGCCAGCCGCTCGGAACTCTTCGGATCGAGGATGCGGGAGAGCGAGAACAGCACGTCCTCCGCCTCGAAGGCGTGACCGTCGTGGAAGCGGGCCGGGCGCAACTGGAAGCGCCAGACGGTGAGATCGGCGTTCGCCTCCCAGCTCTTCGCGAGCCGTGGCACCGGACGCAGTGTGTCGCCCAGCTCGACCAGTTTGTCGAAGACCGCCTTGCAGCGCGCCTGGTCGATGAACTGCCGTCCCACGTGCGGATCGAGCGTCTCCTTGGCGCCGAACCCCGGGAACACCGCCCGTATGGTCCCGCCGCGCCGCGCCTCGGCTTCGACGACGACTGGTCCGCGGACGCACCGCAGCCGGAGAGCAGCGCCGTCCCGACGGCCACGCCTCCCGCCAGCGACAGCACCGCGCGGCGGCTCCGTGAAGCAGCGACCGTCCGGTCCACTACGACCCTCACCCCTTAATGCACGTCATGTGCAATAACGGAATCATGGCAGATGGTGTAGGTGCCGGAAGAGGGGGTGTCATCACCAGGACGTCCTCACTCCGTCGCGGCGACGACGCTGGGCTTCTGGCTGAGGGCGGGCGCCGAGGCGCAGCTGGGGGTGCGCCCGGTCCTGGCCGCCGGCGACCGGGATGCCCCGGCCCGTGCCGTCGCGTCCCAACTGGCCATCGACACGGTCCACGCGGCCTGCTTGCCCGAGGACAGGGCCGCGCTCGTCGCCGTGCTCAAGGCCGAGGGGCGCCGGGTGGCGGTCGTCGGTGACGGTGTGAACGACGCGGCGGCGCTCGCCTCGGCGGACCTGGGGATCGCGATGGGGGCGGGCGCGGGCGCGGCGATCGGCGCCGCGGACGTGACCCTGGTGCGCGGCGACATCGAGGCACTGGCCGACGCCGTCCGCCTGTCCCGCACGACGCTCGCCACCATCCGCGCCAACCTGGTCCGGGCGTTCGGCTACAACGCCGCCACTGTCCCGCTGGCCATGGTCAGTCTGCTCAACCCGATGCTCGCCGCGGCGGCGATGTCGGTCAGCTCGGTGCTTGTCGTCGCCAACAGCCTGCGGCTGAGAGCCTGGCAGCCCGCTCCGGTCCGTTCGCGGGGGCCCCGGCGCGGCGAGAGGAGCGCCTGGTGACGGTCTCCCCGCCCGACGCCGGCCGGTCCGGACGTGCCTGGCGGCTCAAGCAGTCCGCACTCGCCGCGGCCACACCCCTGATCGCGTGCCTGCCGGCCCTGGCCGGGGGTTGACCTGCGTGACCAAGCCCTCGATGGTCGGCGGCGGACGCAGGAGGTTCGGTCAGCGGCGCAGTGCCGACAGCAGTCCCTCGCACGCCGTCGCCGCCCGCTCGGCCGCCGTCGAGCAGATGCGGCAGTGCTCCCGGTGTGCCGCATGCCGTCCGCACTGGTCACGGGCGTCGCGGCAGGCGATGAGGCAGGCATCGAGCTGCGCCGTGATCAACGGACGCTGGGCGTCGTCCCCGCGCAGCAACAGCCGCGACGTGGTGCCGGCCACGTCCGCACAGTCCAGATTCTGGGTGATCGCCTCGCGCAGGGAGTCCGCGTCCTTGTCGGCGAGCATGCCCGCCGCGCAGGCGCTGCTCGACTGCTCGCAGACGGTCAGTTCGGTCACGGCACGGGCGAGGACTTCGCTGTCGATCCTCGATGGCGGCCGAGCGCGCTTCCGTCGACCCTGACGGTGTCCACGATCGCCCGCATCGCCCGGACGGGCGCTGTCCCCGGGCGTCGTTCCCTCAGGAGGAGGCGCCGTGCAGGCGCAGGTACGCGCCCAGCCGCTCGATCGCCGAGGGGTTGCGCGGGCTCTCGACGAGGTCGGCGTAGTCCAGGGTGTAGATCCGCTTGTGCTTGATCGCGGAGACGTTGCGCAGGGGCGGGTAGGACAGCAGGAACTTCTTCTTCTCTTCGGCGCTCGTCGTCCCGTAGTCGTTGATGACGATGACGTCCGGATCGCGCTTCACGACCGTTTCCCAACCGACCGTCGTCCACGAGTCCTTGAGGTCGTGAACGATGTTGACGCCCCCTGCCTCGCTGATGATCTGCTCGGGCGCGGCGTAGCGGCCCGAGGTGAAGGGCTGGTCCTGGCCGCTGTCGTAGAGGAAGACCGACGGCCGGTCCGCCCTCTTGGGAGCCTTGGCGCGGACCGCGGCGACCGTGGCCTTGTACTGCTTGATCAGCTTCTGCGCGCGGTCCTCGACGCCGAAGATCCGGCCGAGGTTGTCCAGGTCCGTGTAGAGCGCGTCGAGGGGCGGCATGATGCCGCGCGAGGTGTCGGTGCGGGCGTTGCGGCAGGACTCGGTGAGCAGGTACGTGTCGATGCCGTCCTTGTGCAGCTCGTCCGGTGTCAGCGTGTTCTCGTTGAATCCGTAGTTCCAGCCGGCGAAGACGAGGTCGGCGCGTGCCGAGAGCGCGATCTCCTTGGTGACGCGGTCCTTGGAGAGCCACTTCACCTCGTCGTACGCGTCCTTGTACGGGAGGCCTTCGGTGGTGCCCTTGTCCGCGGGCATGACATATCCCGCCATGCGGTCCTCGAGGCCGAGCGCGAACATGAGCTCGGTGATGCCGACGTCGTTGGTCACCACGCGGTCCGGGCGCTTTTCGTACGTGACCTTCTTGCCGCAGTTGGTGACGCTCACCGCCTTCGGTCTCGCGGACTTGTCGTCCTTCGCGATCTGCGCGCCGCAGCCGGTGAGGCTGAGCGTGAGGGCGGTGGCGAGGCCGAGGGAGACGGAGGAGAGCAACGTGCGCACGGGGAAACCTTTCAGAGGAGGCGTCAGGGAGTCAGGAAGCCAGTGGATCGAAGAGGAACTGCAGGGTGCCGGTTCCGGGGTGGCGCACGCGGTGTGCCCGCACGCCGAACACCTCGGCGAGCAGTGCGGGTGTCAGGACCTCGTCCGGGTGGCCGGAGGCGACGACCCGGCCGGCCTGCAGGACGTGCAGGCGGTCGCAGTGGGCGGCGGCGAGGTTGAGGTCGTGCAGGGCCGCCAGCACGGTCGGCCCGCTCGCGCGGACCTGGCGCAGCACGTCCAACTGGTGGGCGATGTCGAGGTGGTTGGTGGGCTCGTCCAGGACGAGAACGCGCGGCTCCTGCGCGAGCGCGCGTGCGATGAGCACGCGCTGCTTCTCGCCGCCGGAGAGCGACAGGAAGCCGCGCGCGGCGAGGTGTGCCACCCCGGCCCGTTCCAGGGCGTGCTCGCAGATCGCCCGGTCGCGTGCGGCGGACCGGTCGCGGTGGGGCAGTCGCGCCATCGCGACGACCTCGGTGACCGTGAAGTCGAACTCCGTGGACGACTCCTGCGGCAGCGCGGCGAGCATCCGTGCGGCGGCCCGGGGCGTCATGCCGTGCACGTCCTCGCCCCCCACCCTGACGACGCCCGCGTCGGGGCGGCGCGCCCGGTAGGCGCACCGCAGCAGCGTCGACTTGCCGCTGCCGTTGGGGCCGACCAGCCCCACGAAGGTTCCGGCAGGCGCGTCGAGGGTGACCTCGTCGACGAGCCGTGCGCCCGCCACCTCGACCGAAACGTCCTCGACATCGAGTCGCACGTCGTGTCCTCCAGAGCAAGCTTCAGTACGGGTGGTCAGTGGGGGAGTCGGTACGGGTAAAGGACGGCGAACTCAGCGGCCGGAGAGCGCGTGACCACCGCGCCGCATGAGCATCAGGAACGCGGGCACGCCGAGGGCGGCCGTCACCGCGCCGACGGGCAGTTCGGTCGGGGCGAGCAGCACGCGGGACAGCACGTCCGCCCAGACGAGCAGGACCGCCCCGGCGAGCGGCGCGACCGCGAGCACCCGTGCGTGGGAGGCGCCGACGAGGATCCGTACGAGATGCGGAACCATCAGCCCGACGAAGCCGATCGCCCCGCTCACGGCGACGACCGTGCCGGTGACGGCGGCGGTCACGACGAACAGTTCACGCCGCAGCCGGTCGGGCGGCACACCCAGCGCCGCCGCGGTCTCGTCCCCCATCGAGAGCGCGTCGAGGGCCCCTGCCCGCACCCTGAGCCACAGCCAGCCCGCCAGCACGGTCGCGGCGGCCAGCGGAATCTTCGGCCAGGTCGCCCCGCCCAGGCTGCCGAGCAGCCACATCATCGCCGAGCGGGCCGCCTCGCCCCGCTCGGCACCGAAGACCATGACGGTGGTGACCGCCTGGAAGCCGTAGGCGAGTGCCGTGCCGGTCAGGACGAGCCGCAGCGGGCTCAGCCCGAGCGGCGAGCGGGCCACCGCGTAGACCACGAGGGTCGCGGCGAGTGCCGACAGGAAGGCAGAGAAGGAGAGAGCCCACACGCCGAATCCGGCGAGCGCGCCGAAGAGGATGACCGCGTTGGCGCCCACGGCGGCGCCGGAGGAGATGCCGAGCACGAACGGATCGGCCAGGGCGTTGCGCACCAGCGCCTGCACCGCGACGCCGACCGCGGTGAGCCCCGCACCGACCACGGCCGCGAGCACGACGCGAGGAAAGCGGATCTCCCACACGATGGTGTAGGCGCCCACGTCGTCGGTGCCGAGACTCCCGCCGCTGATGCCCGCCCACATGAGCCGCAGTACCCGCTCCCAGCTGACGCCCGTCGCCCCGAGCGCGACTCCGCACGCCAGCGAAACGCCGAGTACGCAGATGAGCCCGACGATCAGCGGGGCCGTGGGTATACGTCCGCGGGCGGCGTCGGCGGACGCGGAGGGGGTGGCGGGAGCGGCGGTGCGGGACAAGGCGGGCGCACATCCTCCGGGTCGGCGCCGGCGGCGCGACACACAGGGCACCAGAGGAGCCCGGAGGTTCTGGCGGTCCTGTTCGCAGTCCACGGCGAACGGTTGACACATCGACACGCCTGCCGCGGGTGACCGGACTCGCACGGCCTGACCAGGCCGCGCACACCGTTGCGGGACAGCGCCGGAGTCTCACCGGCTTCCCCCACGAGAGGCCTCCGCACAGTAGCAAGCGGAGGTGAGGGGTGACGCCCGGGTGGGGCTTTGCCTGCATTGCCCTACTGCTGCCGAGTTACTGGAGGCCCAATGCGCCGACGATGTCGTCCGGCGGACAAGGGGACGTCAGGGGGCAGGGCAGCGCGACAGTTACGCTCACGGTTGTCCTAACGGAGTTTCGCGGATACAAACACGAGCAACGCCAACCGCAGCGTCCGTCTGAGCTTCCTCGGCCAGTGAGTTGCTTTGGTGCGACTGTAGAGGGATCCTCCGGCCGTACCAACTGAGTAGCCCCAGTGGATGCCGGGTGAGCGTGTCACATCTGATAGGAGATTCTTCGTCTGCTGGCGGCACAGCAGCTGCACCCATGTTGACCAGGCGAAACGGTAGTTGGTGCGGCCCCCGGTCGGGGGCCGGTCCGGAAATGGTCCGGATCTTGTGTTCTCGGATACCGGATATCCGTGGCGACCAGCACGTTGGCGCTGCTCGCCACATTCGTTTGTGCAGAAGTTGTTCGTTGCCCGTTGCTGACGGCGGAGCGGTCCGAGCCGGGGGAGAAGGTCATCCGCTTCGCCCGCAACGCCGACCTGATCATGGAGTGCGTCCCAGGCCGCGCCACGGTCTGAGAAAGCCGCTCCCCAGACGCTTGGGTGGCACTGGCGTCCGAGTATTTGCCGTCCTTTAGGTGCGGTTTGGACGTAATCTGCAGTCGGGTCTGCCGCAGTAACCTCCGTGTCGCGGCAGACCCGACTTTTTCCAGCGGTGGCCGAGGGTCGAGCAGCCGGATGGATGTCGGCCCCTGTATCCATCCGTACGCCATGAGGGGACCGACACCGGCGCGGTTGGGCTGGCCGAACTCGCGCACTATCCGATCGTCCTGACGCTCCACCGTCTTTGGGGTCGCGGGCAGCACGGGACCATGCGCCTCACGATCGGTACCAGGCTGTGACCCACCGGCAGATGCGGGCAGCCGGCCGATAGAACCTCAGTTGTGGTGGCCGTTCCGGCGCGGGCGGCGTGACCAGTACAGGGCTCCGGCGCCGCCGGCCATGAGGGCGGCCGCGATGCCGCCGATGACGAGGGTGGCGGTGCGGTCGGCTCCGGTGTGGGCCAGTTCCGGCCCGCTGGGGCTGGGGCTGGGAAGTGGTGCCTGCGAGGTCGGAGGTGACGTCGGTGTAGGGGTGGGAGTCGTAGGCGGAGCTGTGGTGGGGCTCGGTGTGGGGGTGTCGGTGGGAGACGGCGTTGGTGTCGGGGTGGGACTGTCCGTGGGAGTTGGGGTGGGACTGTCCGTGGGCGTCGGGGTCGGGGTGTCCGTCGGCGTAGGTGTGGGTGATGCGTCGTCGCAGTCCACGTTGCCGTCGAAGGGGTGGTAGTGGATCTCTCCGGCGTTGACGGGGGTTCCGCCGGTGGCTGCGGTGGAGCCCTGGACGAGGGATTTGACGATGACGTCGCCCTCGATGTTGGAGGGGTCGAGGTCGATCAGCTCGGCTGATGGGGCGTAGATGGTTCCTTCGATCTGGTCCCCGTCGGGGTTGGTGATGCGGGTGGCGTCGGGGAAGTCCCACAGGATGTGGTTCTGCGAGGAGCCGACGCCGGCCATGGTGGGGGTGTGCCAGGTGAAGTTCCCTGCCTCGGCGGTGGTGTCGACCACGATGACGAACGGTGCGTCGGCGGTGGGCTGGTTGAGGAGTGTGAACGTGGAGATGTTGTTGAGCATGGCGCCGGTCAGGTGCAGGACGTTGGTCCTGCCGGGATCCAGCTGGACCTTGATCTGTGAGTTGGGCGGGATCGTGGACTGATCGGGCAGCGGGTTGCCGTTCCCGTCGAGCAGGGTGACGTTGTTGGCGCAGCTCGCCATCTGTGTGGCCCGGTCGCGGTAGGTGCCGAACAGGCCTGGGAAGTCCATGAGGCTGGACGGCCCGACCGCTGTGGCAGGCTCTTGTGTGCTCAGTTCGATGCGGGGGGTTCCGTCGTAGGCCGTGGATGGCGCCGTCACGTGGGTGTTGACCGAGGCGCCGTTCTGGTCCTGGTTGCGGACCTGGCTGCCCGTCAGGTCACCGATCTTGAGGTAGCCGTTCTGCAGGACCTTCAGTACTCCGGTGGGGCTGCTGTTGCCGTAGTCGATACGGCCGCCCACGAGGAGCGCGGTGGGGCGTGCGTCGCCGGGCGCGGTGTAGGTTCCGGCCGTGTTGAGCGAGACGTTGTAGCCGGCCCCAAAACTGAGATTCCCGCCGACCGCGACCGGCCCTTCCGACTCGGTGCTGCCCAGGTAGGCGTCGTTCTCGGTGACCACACCGAAACCGTTGTTGCCCGCGACGGGGTTGCCGATGGAGACCGCCGCCCGGACGGCGGCAGCTGGCTGGTCCGCGGCAGCAGCTGCCACGGACAGGGCTGTGCAGGCGGCGCACCCAGCCGCCATCAATGCACCTTTTGTCTTGTTGCTCATGGTGTGACGATATGGATGGCGACAGTATGGGCGTGGGGGCCACGCCGCTGCGCTAGCCCATGCGTGGACCCCGGTTCGAATACGCCCCCCAAGGGCTGTCCGCCGAGGGGCGGTGTGTCGCCTGCGACTCGGTGAGGCTGAGTCGGCGTGAGCCCCACCGGTCTGATCTGTGTGGCAGTTGCATTTCGCGGCGGATCGCTTCCTCCGGGCGATCCGCTCAGTAGCCGCGCTGACCTTGCGCCGGCGCTGCGGCGCGGCACGGTTCGCTGGGGGGGACTGGGATTGGCTCTTGCTGCGTGCCCGCCCCGCGCCGGTCAGTGGTGTCGCGGAGTCCTCGCGACCAGTGACACTGGGCCAACTCGCGGCGCGGGCCCGGCGGGGGCAAGCCCGCCCCGGTTGCCGCTATCACTCGCTCCGTGGACGACCTGGTCAAAGCCCTCGGTGCGGGCAGCGGGATCTCCAAGTCCGAGGTCTCGCGGATCTGCGGCGAACTCGACCAGGAACTCCTCGCGTTCAAGGAACGGCTGCTGGATCACACCGTGTTGCCCTACGTCTTCCTGGGCGCGACCTACTGCAAGGCGCGGGCGAATCACCGGATCGCCTCGCAGGCGGTGGTCATCGCGACCGGGATCTCCGCCAGCGGGCACCGCGAGATTCTCGGCCTGATGGTCGGCGACAGCGAGTCGAAGCCGGTCTGGACGAAGTTCCTGCGCAGCCTGCGCGCCCGTGGCCTGGACCACGTCCAGCTCGTGATCTCCGATTCGCACAGCGGTCTGGTGGCCGCGATCCGCACCGTGTTCCGCGGCTCGGCCTGGCAGCGCTGCCGGGTCCACTTCGGTCGAGACGTCTTCTCGGTGATCGAAAAGGGGTCCGCGGAGATGGTCGCCGCGACCATCCGCACGATCTTCGCGCAGACCACCGCCGAGCAGGTCCGCACCCAGCTGGATGTCGTGGCGGACATGCTCGGACGACAGTTCCCACAGGTCAAGACGATGCTCCTGGACGCTGCACCCGACATCACCGCATTCGCCGACTTCCCGCCGGCGCACTGGAAGAAGATCTGGTCCACGAACCCGCTGGAACGGCTGAACCGAGAGATCAAACGACGGGCCGACGTCGTCCAGGTCTTCCCCGATCCCGCCGCTCTGGACCGGCTCGCCGCCGCGGTCCTGGCCGAACTCCACGACGAGTGGCAGGTCTTCGACCGCCGTTACCTCTCCGAAGGGTCCATGGCCCAGCTCTTCACCGACCAGCCCACCCCACAGCAGAAGATGACCGCACAAGCGGAGCCGAACCAGCTCGACTGACTACACCACTTCGCGGGACACCATCCATCACGCTCCTGCCCGCACCAAGGAGAAGTCCCCGGTGCGGCTGATCGGTGACGGCTCCACTTCCTTCACGGGAGCCCAGTCACACCAGCCGTCCGCTCCCGAGCCCCTCGAGCCCGGCCAGACGCCACCGCAGTTCGTCATCTTCTCCTGGGACGGCGCGGGAGAGGTCGGCAACGGCCTCTTCCCCCGCTTTTTCGACCTGGCCCGCGAGCACGGCGCTCACATGACGTTCTTCCTCTCCGGGCTCTACCTGCTTCCCGAATCCCACAAGCGCCTCTACCAGCCGCCCAACAACCCCGTGGGCGCCCATGAATAGCGAAATCCGTCGAATCGTCTTCTAGCGGTGCGGATTTCGTAGTGGTCGGACGAGGCTGCGACGGCCCAGGTCGCACTGCCCCGCAGGCGGCGCCCCTGTCGCGGCGCCGGGGGAGGGGGCGCGTCGCGGTGGTGTGGGTGGCGGCCGGCGGCGAGGAATGACGCATATGTGCGATAAATTTCCGCTGAGATTGATGGAAGTGGTGTCCGGACCGGGCTCTTCCCGTGCCCTGACGACGCGTTCGAACGGAGGGAAGCAATGCCCGGAGCCGATTCGGTCGCACACCGTGGAAGGCGCCTCGCGTGGCCGTGGTTCCTGGTCGTGGTGGTGGCCTACCTCGCGGTCCTCAAGGGGGCCGGAGCAATCGTGGGCGTGGACACCGGTGCGTCGGACAGTCGGTTCCCGACGGCGGAGTCGGTGGTGCTCAGCGGGCTGATCCCCATCGGCCTGTCGGTCCTGTTCGCCGCGGCCGTCGTGACCTGGCTGGGCTGGTGGGGCCAGATCGTCCGCTATCGGGTGCCCGTCCGGGCGTGGGTGTGGTGCGTGCCGCTGTCCATGACGGCCGCGGCGATCCTGGGCATGAACTACCCGAACCTCGTCGCCCAGAAGGCGTCGCTCGTCCTGGCCCTGCTCGCCATGGCGGCGTGCGTCGGCGCCGCCGAGGAACTCATGTTCCGCGGTATCGGTGTACAGGTCTTCAAGCGGTCCGGTCTGAGTGAGGGCAGGACCGCTCTCTACTCGTCACTGGTGTTCGGCCTGGTTCACCTCAGCAACGCGTTCGGTGAGGGTTCGCAGGCAGTCCTCCAGGCGGTGATCGTCTCGACGTCGGGCTACTTCTTCTATCTCTGCCTGCGGGCCGGCGGCACCCTCCTGCTTCCCGTCGCCGTCCACGCACTGTGGGACTTCGGCCTCATCTCGAACTCCGTCGGCGAGGACCCGAAGTCGTATCCCGGCGTGATGCTCCCGATCCTGCTCCAGGTCGCGTTGATCGTTCTGCTGATCGTGAGGCGCCGCACGATCGAACCCGCGACGGCCCTCACGCTTCGGTGAGCGTCTCCCCGGTCGCGGGGCCGGCGAGTCCCGCGACCATCCGGGCGTACGCCTCACCTGCTCGTTCGTCGAGTTCCGTCAGGGGGATCCCGGTGTCCCGGGCGTACGCCTCGCGGAAGATCGCGTAGCCCATCTGTGCCGCGGCCGTCATCACGTGGGCGGCGACGGCGTCCGCGTCCGGCGGCAGCGCGCCGGTGTTCAGGTCCCGCTCCAGGCTCTTGCGGGTCTGTTCGAAACGCGGGAGCGGGCTGAAGTCGGTGTCGCCGTCCAGGGCCAGCAGGGTTTCGAGGCGGACCACTTCGGGTTCCTCGACGCGGTAGTGGAACATCGCTTGGCGGCGTTCGGGGAACGGCCGCTCCCAGTGGCCGTCGCCCTCCGCGACCCGGCGCTCGACCAAGTCCGAGGCGGCGGCCCGCAGCAGGGCCTGCCGGGTGCCGAAGTACTGGTAGATCTGGCCGTGGTTGACGCCCGCCTCCGCTGCCACCTCGCGGAGGCTGATCCCGGCGAGGACGCCGTCGCGGTCGAGCAGCCGACGCGCGGCGGCCAGCAGATCGGCCTCCGTCTCCTGGCGGCTGCGCCTGATCCTGCGCGCCTTGCCCGGTTCGCTCATGCCTCGCTGCTCCTCGTTCTCGGCCGTGTTTCTTCTCGGTTCCGACCCTTGCCGTGCCGGAGGGACCAGCTTAGAGTCCCGCTAGTAACGTTTCGTTAATAACAGATCGTGAATTGAGTGTGTACCCATGACGGCACTCCCACTCGCGGGTATCCGGGTCCTCGACCTCTCCACCGTCCTCGCCGCACCGGTCACCGCCACCTTCCTCGGCGACTTCGGCGCCGAGGTCGTCAAGGTGGAGGAGCCCGGCCGCGGCGACTTCACCCGCGGCACGACCCCCGGAGCCCGCTCCGCCTACTGGGCCCAGGAGGCCCGCAACAAGAAGTCGGTCACCCTCGACCTGCGCACCGAACAGGGGCAGCGGATCGTGCGCGACCTCGTCCCGAAGTTCGACGTGGTCGTCACCAACTACCGCCCGCCGACGCTGCGTTCCTGGGGGCTCGACCCGGACCGGCTCAGCGAGCTCGCCCCCGACACCGTCCTCGTCTACGTCACGGGCTACGGCCTCACCGGCCCCTACAGCGACCGCGGCTCCTTCGACCGGATCGCCAGCGCCTTCGCGGGACTCACCTACGTGACCGGGGACGACGACCGCGACCCGGTGCGCAGCGGGTACTCGACGATCGACTACATGGCCGCCTACCTCGGCGCGTTCGCCGTGGTCACCGCCCTCTACCACCGCGACACCGCGGGCGGCGGCGGACAGGTCGTCGATCTCGCCCTGTACGAGGCCGGGTTCCGCGCCTCCGAGGACGCGCTCGCCGCCTACGCGACGACCGGCCGGGTCCGCGAACGGGCGGGCAACCGCAACCCGCAGATCGTGCCCGCCAGCGACTTCACCACCGCCGACGGCCGCCGCGTCTCGGTCCACGCGGGCACCGACGCGCTGTTCCGCCGCCTCAGCCGGCTCATGGGACGGCCCGAGCTGGCCGACAGCGAGGAGTACGCGACCCGCGCGGCCCGCGCCCGGCACGCGGAAGCCCTGTACGCACTCATCGGCGAGTGGGCCGCCACGTACACCGCCGACGACCTCAGCAAGCTCCTCAACGAGTCGGACATCCCGTCCTCTCCGCTGATGAGCATCGCCGACATCGCCGCCGACCCGCACTACCGCGAGCGCGGCACTCTGGTGCATGTCCACGACGCCGAGTTCGGCGACCTGCCCATGCCCGCACCGCTGCCCCGGCTGTCCAAGACGCCTGGCAGCGTCCGCTCCACCGGGCCCGCACTCGGCGAGCACAACACCGAGGTCTACTCCGGTCTCCTCGGCCTGAGCGAGGACCAGCTCGCCGCCCTGGAGGCCGACGGGGTCATCTGACCCCTGGCTCCGCGCGCTCCTCTTCCCCGCTGTCACCGGCCGGTCCCGCAGATCCGGCCGCGTGCAGCGTCCTGTCACCGCTTCCGGGAGGTCGTCACCCATGGCCGCACCACGCGATCCCTTCGCACTGGGGGACCGGCTCGACCGGCTCCCGCTCAGTTCGTTCCACCGCAGGCTCGTCTTCGCGCTCGCCGGGATGATCCTGTTCGAGTGGGTGGAGGTCAACGCCTTCGCGTTCGTCGCGCCCACGTTGCGCGAACAGTGGGGCATACCGCTGTCCACGGTGGCTCTGATCGCGGGCGTCAGCCAGCTCGGGGCGTTCGGCGGCGGCGTGCTGGGCGGATATCTGGCCGACCGGCTCGGCCGTCGGCGCACGATGCTCGTCAGCGTCGCCGTGTACTGCGCGGGCAGCGCTCTGTGCGTGGTCGTGCAGGCTCCCTGGCAGCTGATGGCGGCCCGCTTCGTCGCGCATCTGGGCGCCCAGTCCATGGCCGTCATCGCGATCGTCACGCTCAGCGAGTTCGTCCCCGCGGCGGCACGCGGGCGGTTGCAGACGTGGAAGGTCGCCGTCGGCGCGCTGGGCATCCCGATCGCCGCGTGGACCGGCTACCTCGTCGTCCCGCACTGGACGTGGGGCTGGCGGCTCGTCCTCGGACTCGGCCTGTTCGGCGTGGTGTTCGCCTGTCTTGTGCACCGCTGGGTTCCGGAGAGCCCGCGCTGGCTGCTGAGCCGGGGCGAGGGGGAGCGGGCGGAGGAGATCGTGCGCTCCATCGAACGGAGCTGCGGAGTCCCGTCCCCGTCCCCGTCCCCGGACGCGACGGCCGGTGCGCAGGCCGAGTCCCGTGCGGCCCCTGCCGACGGGGGCGAGCGCCAGGACACCTCTCCCGCCTCCCGTGTCCGCTTCGCGGAGCTGCTGGCACCACCGAACCGCCGCCGGTTCGCCGTGGTCGCCACCATGTGGGTCGCCGGGCTGTTCGCCTACTCCGCCTTCAACACCTGGACCCCGACCTTCCTCTCGGAATCCGGCCTCGACCTGGACGACACGCTGCTGCTGTCCGCCTGCGTCGCCAGCGCCGCGCCCCTCGGGGCCGTCCTCGCCGTACCGCTCATCGACCGCTGGGACCGGCGCCGCACCCAACTCGTCCTCGGCTGCCTGACCGCGGTCACCCTGCTGCTGTTCGGCATGGTCCACTCACCGGTCGCCGTCCTGGTGCTCGGTGCCCTGACCAGTCTGTTGTTCCAGACATCGGTTCCGTTCCTCCAGGTGTACTCCGCCGAGGTCTTCCCCACCCGGGTACGAGCTCTGGGGTCGGGCACCTCCAACGCCCTGTCGCGCATCGTCAACTTCGGCGCGCCGACCCTGGTCGCGGCGGTCTACAGCGGAATCGGCTACGCCGCGGTCTTCGCCATGCTGGCGCTCCTCGGCCTGGTCGGCGGCTGCGTCGCCGTCCTCTTCGGCCCCCGCACCACCGGCGTCAGCCTGGAGGCCGCAGCGGAGGCCACCCGCACCCCGAACGCCTCAGAGCAGAACCTCAAGGAAGACGCCCTATCGTGACCGACCTGACCTACGCGAGCGCCACCGAACTCGTCGCGCTCGTCAAAGACGGCTCCCTGTCCCCGCGCGAGCTGACCGACCACACCCTGGAGCGCATCGCGGCCGTCGACCCGGCGCTGACTCCGTCGTCGCACTCGATCCCGGACGCGCTCGCGCCGAGGCCGACGCCCTGGGCGAGCGGCTGGCCCGGGGCGAGGAGGTCGGCCCGCTCGCCGGGCTGCCCGTCCTCGTCAAGGACTTGGAGGACGCCGCCGGATTCCCCACCAGTCGCGGCACCAGCGGCTTCCGCGACGCCCCGCCCGCCGCCCGAGACTCCGTGCACGTCGCCCGGCTGCGCGCCGCCGGAGCCTTGATCATCGGCAAGACGAACACCCCGCCGGTCGGTGCCGCCATCCACACGGCCAACGACGCGTTCGGCATCACCCGCAACCCCTGGAACCCCGAGCGCTCGCCCGGCGGATCCAGCGGCGGCGCGGCGGCGGCCGTCGCCGCCGGCCTCGTGGCCCTCGGCACGGCGAGCGACGGCGGCGGCTCCACTCGCATCCCCGCGGCGCTCTGCGGCCTTCCCGGACTCAAGCCGAGCCGCGGACGCATCCCGCAGGGACCGCTCCGCAGGCCGAACTGGCCGCAGAACTCGTGCCCCTCCGGCATGGCGCGCACAGTCCGCGACACCGCCCTGCACCTGGACGTCACGGCCGGCCACCACCCCTGCGACCCGTTCTCGCTGCCCGCGACCACCGGCTCGTACCTGACCGCACTCGACACACCGCTGCCCGCTCTGCGCGTCGGCGTCCTCACCACACTGGGCGTGGCCAGGCCACGCCCCGAGATGCTCGACGCATTGGAAAGGGTGGCGGCGCTGTTGCGCGGCGAAGGCCACGCGGTGCGCGAGGAAGACGCCGCCCTCCCGGACGCCGAGAGCTACCCGCGCCCGTTCCAGCTGCGGCAGAAGCTCCTCGCGTACAACCGCTACCTCGGCCTCGTCGACGAACTCGCCGCCCGGCGCGACGACTTCGAACCGTGGTTCGCGCGACTCCTCGACGACGGCAGCAAGCTCACGCCCGAGGAGGCCGCCGCGCACTGGGCGCACCGCTCCCGGCTCGACCAGTGGACGGCGGACCTCTTCACCCGCTACGACCTGCTGCTCCTGCCGACCGTGCCGACCACCGCCTGGCCGGCCGAAGGCCCCGACACCCTGAAAGCCGTACGGGAAGGCACGCTGCCGATCGCCTTCACCTCGGTCTTCAACGACACCGGGCACCCGGCCATGAGCGTTCCCGCGGGTCTCGCACCCGACGGCCTGCCCTGCTCCGTCCAACTCGTCGCCCCGCACCACCGGGAGGACCGGCTGCTGGCGGCGGCCCGGCTCGTCGAGGAAGCGGAAGGACCGCTGCGGCCGCCGCCGGTGGTCATCGGGGGATGAGCGACCGGGGACGGAGCCGATGGCGGCGCCGCAGAGGCCTTCCGAAGCGGCGGTGACGTGGCCATGGCAGGGCTCGGCGCATGACCGTGCCCCGCCATGGAAAGACTCCGGGCAGACGGTGGACATGTTATGGGCGACGGGCTCTCCGCTCACCTGTACCCACCGTCGGCCTTCCTGCCCCGGGAGTGGTGATGTCCGAGACAGAGGTCTCCGTCCGGGAGGCGTGCAACAGCGACTGGCCCCTCATCTGGCTCTTCTGGCGCCGCATCGTCGCCTCCGGCGAGAGCTACATGTGGGCCCCCGGCACCAGCGAGACCGAGGCCCGTGCGCTGTGGATGCTGCCCCCGCCGGCCCGCGTCTACGTCGCCGAGACTCCCGGCGACGGCGTGGTGGCCAGCGCCATCCTGGAACCGAACCAGCCCGGTCTCGGATCCCATGTGTCACACGGACAGTTCATGGTGGACCCCGGTTCCTGGAACGGCGGCATCGGCCGCCGTATCGCCGACCACGTCGTGGACCAGGCCCGCGCCCTCGGCTACCGGTCGATGCAGTTCAACGCCGTCGTCGCCACCAACGAGCGCGCCCTCGCCCTGTGGCACGACATCGGTATGCGAACGCTCACACGGGTCCCCGGAGCCTTCCATCATCCCGAGCACGGTTACGTGGACACGTACGTCATGTTCATGCACCTGTGAGCACCGTGGCCGCAATCAGTCGCCGGTACACGTTCCGAAGTCGCTCCAGCCCGGCTTGTAGCGCTGGGGCCAGTGCGGCACGTCGTAGGCGTTGTCACCGTCCTGTTGGCCGGTGCGTGCGCGGCGGCGGTCGAATGTCACGTCGTAGCGGGCTACTTGGCCGTCTCCGGCGGTGCGGAAGACGGCCAGGTCTGCGCGTCCGTCGTGATCCGCGTCGGAGGCCCTCAACCCCCAGACGAACAGGTCGTCGTCGAAAGCGATGCGGGTACGGGAGGCCCCCTTGAGGTCCGCGCCGAGCGGCCCGAAACGGATTTCCTGGACCCGCCCGGCACTCGCCGCGGGATCGTCGGTCGTGTCCCTCCGTCCGGCGGCGACAGCCATGTCCAGGTGCCCGTCGCCGTCGAAGTCGGCGAAGGTCGAGGCGGCGGCGAGCCCGGAGCCGTTCGGGGCGACCAGGGCACCTGGCCTAACGGTCTTCCCGCCGCCGAACGCGACGCGGGTACGGCTGCTGTCGCGGCCGGGGTCGGTCACGACGTCAGCGCGGCCGTCGCCGTCCACGTCCGCGTGCAGCACGGTTCCCCGCTCGCCCGCGCACGGCTTCTTCACGGCGGCCGCGTACGCGTCGGACCCCTCCGCACCGCCGGTACCACCGCAGCCGCAGAGCAGCATCGACGACGCCATCACCGTCAAGAGGCTCGCACGTACGCCCCCGATACGTGTCCGTTGCATGTTCGCTCCCGATTCCCATGCCGCTGCGCTGATCATGCTGTCAGGTGGACGACGCCTGCCCACCCGCAGGGGTGCTCATGCGCCGGCCTGCGGTCGGCGAGAGCGCCACCGAACGGGTGGCAGGGTGCGGCCGGAAGCGTGAACGTGCCCGCTCCGGAGCATGAGGCGCGGCGGAGCGAGGAGACGGAGGGGTGTCAGCCTCTGTCCGACCGAAGGAGTTCCGCCATGACGCGTACGACCGCCACCCTGCTCGCCGCGACCGGCCTCGCCGTCTCCGCCGGATTCGCCGGCGCGGCACCGGCGAGCGCCCAGGAGTATCCGGAAGGCCCCTTCGCCGTCGTCTCGGTGCCCGAACCCACCCAGTGCGTCGCCGCTCTGCGCGTGGACAACTCTGGCGCGCATACCCAGCAGTTGCCCGGCACGGAGAACTGCGCGCCGACGGACCCGAACCACAAGTGGACCTACGACGCCGCCACCCAGCAGCTCCGGAACGTGGGGCGCAACGAGTGCGTGTGGAACCGCACCCTGCCCGACGGGACGCACCGGGTCGTCTTCCGCGGCTGCAAGGACGCGGCGCTGGTGCAGGACAACCAGAAGTGGACGGCGACCGACGACAAGCACATCGAGTCGGCTGTCGGCGGGTGCATGGTGCTGGAGC
The DNA here is from genome assembly GCF_044453445.1 of Streptomyces sp. NPDC051684. Classification (NCBI taxonomy): domain Bacteria; kingdom Bacillati; phylum Actinomycetota; class Actinomycetes; order Kitasatosporales; family Streptomycetaceae; genus Streptomyces; species Streptomyces sp. NPDC051684. The sequence continues at coordinate 40,980 of NZ_JBITCS010000025.1, forward strand.
CGAAAGCATCGGTGATCGCCGTCGAGGACTGCGCGGACGACGACGCGCAGCAGGACACGAGCCTGGTGCCGGTGCGTTGAGCTTCCCGGTGTGGCCGTGAGCCACACGGTGGATCGACCGGTCCGTCGCCCGGCGGGGAGGCGGACCGCGGCGCTCGTTTGACGCTCCGGGCTTCCTGCTGCCACGCAGTGAGCTCAAGGAGAGACTCTCACCTGGTGCTTTGCGCTTTCGGGGCAGAGTGCATCCTTTCGGTGACGCAGATCGTGGAGCACGCCACCAGGCAGCCTGGAGTTGCTTTTGACGGAGTTTGGCGGACACCAACGTTGATAACAGCAACCATCACGTTCGGTTGAGCTTCTTCGGTGGGTGAGCTGAGCCGGCTGCACGATAGTCGTGAAGTCCGGCCGCACCAACTGGACAATCGAGCCGCGTGCCCGAACCTGCGGGGAGACGCCGTCGGCAGTTCCGCTGTCTTGCCTGCTCAGAGCGACGGCCTGGGATGGCCCCGATGAGGCTCGCAGGGATCTGGGGAGCCGGATGGCTCCCCAGACGTGTTCGGCGTTCTTCCATCCGACGTTCTGGTGCCGGTGAGCGTTATTCGGTGAGCAGCTCCTGCGTGTGCTCGCCGAGGCCGGGCGCCTGGGCCCGGAAGGTGTCGAGTCCGGCGCCGAAACCGACGGGGAATCGGGCCTGGGGGACTGTGTCCGGTCCGGCGGGCCGTGCGAACAGGCCGCGGGCCACGGCGTGCGGGTCGGCCAGGAGTTCGGCGGGGCGGGAGACGACCGGGGCCCAGGGGGCGCCGATCGCGTCGAGCCGCTGCTCCCACCAGGCGTAGTCGCGCGCGGCGAAGACCTTGGTGAGCAGCGCGTTCACCTCGGTCTTGGCGGCCGTGCGGGCTCCGCGCCGGTCGTAGGCGTCGGTGTCCAGCTCGGGGAAGTCCGTAGCGAGGTCGTCCCGTAGCTGTCGCCAGAACTTGTCCTCGAAGGTGGCGAGCGAGAGCCGCTGCCCGTCGGCCGTCGTGAACAGGGCGTTGTCGCCCATGACGAGCCCGGCCGTGAGCGGGTCCTCGATATCCAGCTGCTGGAACGCGAACAGTGAGCACCAGGCGCTGATCGAGTCGCTCAGCGAGACGTCGATGTGCTGGCCCTGGCGGCCGCCCTCACCACCGTCGCCGAGGGCGGCCGCCAGGGCGAGCGCGGCGTGCAGGGCGCCGACCATGTCGCCGATACGGACCCCGGGACGGTTGACGTCGCCGTCCAGGCTTCCGGGGACGGCGTAGAAGCCGGACAGGCCGAGGAAGTTGAGCTCGTGGCCGGGCTTGTCGGCGTACGGGCCGCTCTGGCCGTAGCCCGTGAGCGAGCACAGGACGAGGTGCGGGTTGGCCGTGTGCAGGGTCTCGAAGCCGAGGCCCATGCTGTCGAGGACGCCGGGACGGTGGCTCTCGACGACGGCGTCGGCGGTGCGGGCCAGGCGCAGGAACGCCTCCCGTCCCTCGTCGGTGCGCAGGTCGAGCGTGACGGAGCGTTTGTTGCGGTTGAGGGCGTCGAACAGGGCGGGGGCCATGCGCAGTGGGTCGCCCGTCGGGGGCTCGACCTTGATGACGTCCGCTCCGAGGTCGGCGAGGAGCGAGGTGGCGTACGGGCCGGGGAGCAGCCGGGACAGGTCGAGGACGCGCTTGCCGGTGAGCGCGGACCAGTTCGGGGGCGAGGGGGTCATGAGGGGGCGGGCCTTTCCGGGGGAGGGGCTGAGTCAGGCGCCGGCGGCCAGCAGCTTGGCGATGGCGTTGCGCTGGATCTCGGAGGTGCCGGTCAGGACGCGGAACATGCGGACCTTGCGGAACATGAACTCGACCTCGTTGCCCTGTGTGAGTCCTTCCTTGCCGTGGATCTGCACGGCCTCGTCGAGGATGCGGAAGCAGGTCTCGGCGACGAAGAGCTTGCACATGAAGGCCTCGGTGCGTACGTCCTTGCCCTCGTCCAGCGCCTTGAGCGCCGCGTACGTCATGGAGCGGGCGGCGTACAGGTCGGTGGCCATGTCGGCGAGCTTGTGCTGGATGGCCTGCATCGAGATCAGCGGGCGGCCGCCGGCGACCTTGCGGGTGCGGGCGCGCTCCAGGGTCAGGTCGAGGGCGCGGCGGGTGAGGCCGAGGACGGTCGGGCAGTGCAGCAGCCGGTTCGTGGTGACGCGGCCCAGCGCGATGCGCAGCCCGTCGCCCTCGGCGCCCATCAGGTTGGCGGCCGGGACGTGGCAGTCCTGAAGGATGATGTCGCTCTCGATGTGCTCGCCGGACATCGGCGTCACGCCGTCCTCGACGCGGCAGCCGGGGCTGTCCAGGTCGACGAGGAAGGTGGCGAAGGACGGCTTGTCGCCCTCCGTCTCTCCGGTGCCGGCCATGCGGGCGACGACGATCGCGAAGTCGGCGAAGGGGCCCGCGGAGGAGAACACCTTGTGCCCGGTCAGCCGGTAACTGCCGTCGTCCTGGCGTACGGCGACGGTGCGCATGGAGCGGACGTCGGATCCGGCGTCGGTCTCGGTGAGGGAGAAGCAGCAGGCCCGCTCGCCGCGGATCAGGGGCAACAGGTAGGTGTTCAGCTGGTGTTCGGTGGCGTGTTTGAGGATGTCACCTGCGCGCAGCGGGCCGCCCATGTCGCCGAGCACGCTGTGGGACAGGACGCGGCCGCTCGCCCCGAGCTCCTCCTTGAGGGCGGCGAGCTGGGAGAACGTCAGGTCCTGGCCGCCGTGCTCCTTGGGCAGGTGGATTCCGTAGAAGCCGAGCTCGATGCTGCGGCGCCAGACCGGTTCCAGGTCGGCGCGGGTCAGGCGGCTGCTGTCGGTGAGGCCGCGCTCGCGCTCGTAGTCGGCGAGCTCGCCGTCGAGGTAGTCGCGGAGCCGGTCGACGAGCTTGGCGGTACGCGGGTCGTCGTCGTAGGAGGGGCGGAGAGAGAAGGTCATGGAGGCTCCAGCAGTCGTGGTGGTGAGGTCAGTTGACGCGGCGGGCGGAGTCGCCCCAGTACGGCTCGCGCACGGCCTTGCGGTCGACCTTGCCGTTGCGGTTGGTGGGCAGCTCGGTCACGAAGTCGACCGAGCGGGGCTTCTTGAAACGGTCGAGGCGCTCGGCGCAGAAGTCGATCAGTTCCTGCTCGGTGAGGTCCGCTCCCGCGTGCCGCACGACGACGGCCTGGACGGCCTCGCCCCACTTCTCGTCGGGCACGCCGACGACGCAGGCCTCCTGGACGGCGGGGTGCTCGTAGAGGGCGGCCTCGACCTCGGTGCAGTAGATGTTGAAGCCGCCGGAGATGATCATGTCCTTCTTGCGGTCGACGAGGAACAGATAGCCGTCCTCGCGCATCCACCCCAGGTCACCGGTGTGCACCCAGCCGTCGCGGAAGGTCTCCGCGGACAGCTCGGGCGCCTTCCAGTACTCGCGTACGCAGTCCTGGCCGCGCACGACGAGTTCGCCGATCTCGCGCGGTGCCCGCTCGCGGCCCTGCTCGTCGACGATGCGGATCTCGGTGTCGTAGGCGGGGCGGCCGCAGGACTGGAGCAGTTCGGAGTCCTCGCGCACGGCGCGTGCGACCTCGTCGCTGGACAGGCTCGCGATCACGCTCGTGGTCTCGCCGAGCCCGTAGCCCTGGGCGACGACCGGGCCGAAGAACTCGACGGCATCACGCAGCCGCTGGGGCGAGATGGGAGCTCCACCGACCCGGATGTTCGTCAGCGACGACAGGTCGTGGTCGGCCGCGCCGGGGTGGGCGAGGATCGTGTTCAGCATGGCCGGGACCAGGAAGGTGGAGGTGATGGCCTCCTTGGCGACGGTCTCCAGGAACGCCTGCGGGCTCCAGGCGGGCAGGACGTGGGTCGTGGATCCGCCGAACACCCCGGCGAGCAGCGGCATCCCGGTGGCGTGCGTGATGGGTCCGCAGGCCAGGTAGCGGGAGCCGGGGCGGGCCCGGGACTCCTCGTCCATCAGCTGCTTGCGCATGTTGGCCAGGCGGTTGCCGACCGTCTGCACGGCGGCCTTGAGCGCTCCGGTGGAGCCCGAGGTGAAGTTGAGGACGCAGGGCTGGTCCTCGGGGACGTCGACCCTGACCGGTTCCTGCGTGCCCTCGGCCAGCAGGTCGGCGTAGCGGATCTCGTCCGCTCCCGCGTCCTGCAACTCGTCGAGCGCGACGGCCAGGCAGTCCGTGCCGGCGGCGGCGATGGCGGCGAGGGCGTCCTCGCGGTGCGCGGCGTCGTAGACCAGGACGCGGACCGGGGCGTAGCCCAGGATGTGGCCGACCTCGCCGCGTCCCAGGCGGGCGTTGATCGGGGCTCGCGTCAATCCGGCCTTGTACAGGGCGAATTCGACCTCGACGAGCTCGCCGCGGTTCCAGGCCAGGGAGGCGACCGCGTCGCCGGGGCGCAGACCGCGCGAGACGAGGGCGGAGGCCAGCCGGTTCGTCGAGCGTTCCAGGTCGCGGTAGCTCCAGGAACGGTCCTGACAGACGAGGGCGGGCGCCTCGGGGCGGTAACGGGCGCTGCGCGTCAGGTAGATGCCGAGATTCATGGGGGCTTTCACTCCAGCCGGCTCGGGGGAGGGGACGTCGACGGGCGGGGCACGGAACTTCGGAGCAACAGCGACCACACCGAGAAGTTATTCACTCACGCCAGTTACAGACAGAGTGTTCAATAACGTGTGGGCTGTCAAGATCTCCTAGACTGGCGGACGCCGGAACGTGCGAACCGGAACGTGGGAGTCGAGGAGGGGACCATGGCCGAGGACAGGCGCACCAGGCGCTCACGCCGACTGCTGGGCGGCGCGCTGGTCGAGCTGGTGCTGGAGCGTGGCTTCGCGGCGCTCACGGTGGAGGACATCACCGAGCGCGCGGACGTGGCGCGCGCGACGTTCTACGCCCACTTCCGCAGCAAGGAAGAACTGTTCGCGCGAGTGACCACGGACCTGCTCGACGAGCTGGTCACGCGGCTGGCCCCGACGGTCGCCGGCAGCGCGACCGGTTTCACCGGCAAGCCGGTCCTGGAGATGCTCCGGCACGCCCGCGAGGAGCGTGATCTGTACCGGATCGTGCTGCGGGGCGAGGGTGACGGCAAGCCGCTCCAGATGTTCACCGACACCTGCGCGCGCATCACCGCCGAGGAGTTCCGGGCCCGGGCCGAGCGCAACGACGTACAGCCGCGCATCGACCCGGACCTGCTGGCCCGCGTCTGGGTGGGCGAGCAGACCGCGGTGCTGCGCTGGTGGGCCGAGCAGGAGTCGCCCGACCTGCCGGCCGAGGAAGTCGTCCGCATGCTGCTCGACCTGGCCATGCACGGACGCTACTGGGCCACGGGCTTCGAGGCGCCGGCCTGAGCGCCCATGGCCAGCCCGAGGCGCCGGGCGTCCCGCTCGGGCCGGATGGTCACCAGCGCGAAGAGCCCGCACACCAGCATCACCGCGCCCGAAAGCAGGAAGGTGTGCTGGTATCCGGCGCCGCGTGAGGACGCCGCGTCCAGCAGGTGCCCGGTCACGAACGGCGCGATCAGGATCGGCAGCGTGCCGGTCCCCGCGACGATGCCGAACACCGCGCCGCGCTGGGCCGGTGGCACGACCGCGGCCGCCGTCACGTAGTGCAGCGGGAAGACCAGGGCGAACACGCTGAAGGCCACCGCGACCATGGTGAGCACCGCCGCCCGCGGACCGACGAGCGGAACGGCCGCCATGGCCAGACCCGCCACGGTGACCGCGATCCCCTGCAGCGCCCCGCTCGACCAACGCATCGAAACCCCGCGCCGGTTGAGTGCGTCGACCAGCGGTGACACGGCCAGCAGCAGCACGAACCCGAGGCCCGCCACGACGCTGATGACGGTCGCCGCGCGGCCCGGAGCCATTCCCAGCTCCGTCCGCAGGAAGGTCGGCAGCCACGCCTGGCTGAGGGCGTTGGCCCACGAGCCGCCGAACGCGCCGACCATGCTGCCCAGCATCGTGCCGCTGGTCAGCAGTGTCCGGTACGGCAGCCGCTCGGCGTCGGCGGCCGGCTTCGCCGCCGCCTGCTTCGCCGCCGCCCCGCGCTTCGGCGCGGCCGGCTGTCCGTACGGCCCGTCGTGCCCCAGCCTCCACCACACCAGGGCCCACACCACGCTCGTCACGGCGAGCGCCGCGAAGGCCGAGCGCCAGCCGAATCCCGTGATCAGCGCGGTCAGCACCGGCGCCGCGATCAACGTACCGAGCGCCGCACCGCTGATCTGCAGCGCCGAGGGCAGCCCGCGCCGCCCCTCGGGGAACCACTTGTACAGGGCGTGCATCGACATCGGGGTCGCAGGACCTTCGGCCGCTCCCAGCAGCACCCGCCCCGCCACCAGCGCCGGGACCGACGCGACCAGCAACACCGGCACCTGCGCCACGGCCCACAGCAGCGCCATCGCGAACAGCATGACCCGACTGGAGATCCGCGACGAGACGAACCCGACGAGGAACCCCGTCAGACTGAACAGCACCGCGAACGAACTGGCTATCAGCCCGTACGCGCTGTTGCTCAGGTCCAGCTCGTCCATGATCGGCACCGCGGCGAGGCCGAGGACTGCCTTGTCCGCATAGTTGAGCAGCATGAACGTCACGATCAGCGCGGCGATCAGCCACGCACGCCGTCCGACGTCCGCCCCGTCCGGCGGTGGCACCTTCGCACTCTTCAGGGGTGAGACCGGGCTGGACTTCGATACGGACATAGGGCTCTCCTGCGAAGGCAGTGGCAGTACGGGAGGCAACCTGCAGAACCCGCACACAGGGCACCGGGGCAGGGAACGGTGGCCCACGGTTGAACGAATCCATACAGGTTGTTCGTTAAAAAGTGATCAGTTCAGAAAGTTAGGCTGAGTTCGCCATCCGGTCAACGGTTCGACTCCACCGTCCCGAAACCCGCCTCGCTCAGCACTCCTCTGGGGTCGCGTCCTGAACCACCCTCTCCGGCGGTCTCCGGCTGGTATCCGAAGAAGGCGCCGCAGGAGGCCCGTCAGGTGCCGATCCTCGGCGAGCAGTGGCCCGGCATCCCGGCCCGAGGCCGAGATGCAACCGACCGAGCTGATGTCTGCTGGCTACCGATCGCCAAGGGCCTCACGCCCCACGGCCTGCGCGACACCCACCGCACGATGATGGAGCACCTCGGCACCGAGAAGGTCCTCATGGACGACCGCATGGGTCACATCGACGGCTCGGTCTCCGCGCGGTACGCGCATGTAACCCGTGGGATGCGCCAGCGCCTCATGGCCGGCTTGACCGAGCAGTGGGAGGTAGCCCTCGACTTCAGGCTGGCGATTCGCCCGGGCTCGTCGGTGCGAGTGTTGGCTGACCTGCTTCGACAACGCACGGTTGAGCGGCAGTAATTGCACCTGCTGGAGAAGGGCCCGGGATCCCTGGCTCGGCCCCTACCGGGGACGACGTTTCGGTGGTACCGGGCCAGGGATGACGTCAAGATTCATGTGTTCCTTGAACAGATGGACCAGGTTGGCGCCATCGAGGAGTTCGAGGCGGCCGTGCTCGTCGGCGAACGCCTCGCTGGCCCGCCCGAACCACGACGTCGTCACCAAGATGCCCTTGGCCGCACGCCTGTGTTCCACTACGCCGGCCAGGGCCGAGACTAACGGACGGAACGGCGCCCCGGTTCAGTACGCCGCGTCGCGGCTCGCGGTCAGGGCGTCGATCAGCCCGAGGCCCGCGTCTCGATGGTGGTCGATCGCCGTGTACCAGGTGTTCAGCGCGGTCCGGACATCGGCGATGAACCGCTGCGCGGCCGGGGCGAGCCCACCGGTGCGGTGCACCAGCCCGAACCGGGCTTCGATGGCCGGATCCGTTTCGAGGACGTGGGCGCCGGCGTCCAGCGCGGTCAGGCATATGCGAAGCGGCAGGAAGGCCTGGAACCCCGACCGGAGCACGAACGTGAGCTGAGCCGACCGGCTCGGCACGGTGGCGCCGATCCTCGCGTCGACGTTGTTCGCGCTCAGTACGCGCTGGATGACGTTCTCCTCGTGGCCGGGTACCTGCCGGCACACCAGTGGCAGGTCGCCGAGGCGAGTGATGTCCAACGGGGCGCCGTCGGCGGATGCGGGGTGACCGGGCGGCCGTACCAAAAGGAAGCGCTGCAGGCCCAGTTCCACGAACTGGAGGTCGGAGCGCAACGTCGAGTCGACTGCGAAGCCCAGTTCGGCCTGCCCGTCCGAGACCGCCGCCATCATCTCTTGGTGCGATCCGGCCTCGTTGATGGCCAGGCGCACATCGGGATGCCCGGTGGTGAAGCCGGTGGCCCAGGAGGCCACCGCTTCGCTCGACATGTCGGGGGTGCACACCACGGTGAGTGCGCCGCCCTGGAGCTGCTGGGCGCGCCGCATCGTGTCCTCGATGTCCACCATGCCCTCCAGCATCCTGCGTGCCAGGGGTACGAGCTCCCGCCCGGCCGAGGTGGGGACCAGGCGGCGGCCCGTCCGGTGGAACAGCGACACCTTGAGCTCGCGCTCCAGGGACCGGACCGCGTTCGAGAGCGAGGGGTGGGAGAGGTAGAGGTGGTCCGCCGCGCGGCCGAGTCCGCCCTGGTCGACGATCGCGAGGAAGTACTCGAGTTGCCTGAGTTCCACCTGACCCAGCCCCCTGTCCGTTCATGGGCCCCGTCGCCCGGACGACCCACGCCCGGGCGTCAGCAGTCACACTGTCTGCCTGCCTGTCACACGATATGTGTCGGGCAGTGTTCCGTCCGACCGGACCTGTCGGACGACGGCCCGGCCAAGGTTGCGCTCGTGGATCGGAGAGGACCCCTCGTAGATGCGCAAGGCCCGTACGTCGCGCCACATTCGCGGCACCGGGTGGTCGCCCACGATTCCCTCGCCGCCCAGGAGCTGCACGCAGCGGTCGGCGACCCGGCTCGCCATCTCGGTGGAGAAGAGCTTGGCGGCGGCGATGCGGTGGCGGGGGATGGAGCCGGTGTCGAAGTCCTCGGCTGCCGCGACGGTGAGGGCGCGGGCGGCCTCCAGCTCCGCGAAGCACTCGCCGAGATCGGCCTGGACGGCTCCCAGGTCTGCGAGCGGTGCCCCGAACTGGTCGCGTCCCAGGAGGTGTTCGGCTGTTTCCTCAAGGATGCGGGTGGCCTGACCCACGCACGTGGCCGCCACGTGGAGGCGGGCGTGGTTGATGCCGCGCAGCGCGGCGGGGAACCCGCCGCCGAGCCGGTCGCCCAGCAGGGCGGAGTCGTCCACCTCCACTGACGTGAAGGTGATCTCGGCGACGGGCGCCTCGGCGTGCCCATTCATCCGGGTGGCCGGCCGGGTCTCCAGCCCCCGACTGCGGCGCGGCACCAGAAACGCGGACACTCCGCCGGCTCCCTCCCGCGAGCTGCCGGTGCGGGCGAACACCACCAGTTCGTCGGCCCAGTGAGCGTTGGTGATGTACCGCTTGTGGCCGTCGATGACCCAGCCGCCGTCCTTGCCGCGGCGCGCGGTCGTGGTGAGCGAGCCCGCATCGGAGCCGGCTCCCGGCTCGGTCAGCGCGAACGCGGTGATCAGCTCCCCGGCGGCCATGCCGGGCAGCATGCGCTTGCACTGCTCCTCGGTGCCGTGGTCGAGGATGGCCTGGGAGCACAGTCCGATCACCGAGGCGAACCGCGAACGGTAGACGCAGGAGGCACGGGTGAACTCCATTGTCATACGCACCTGCTGGGTCATGTTCCACTGGAGTCCGCCGAGCGCCCTCGGGATGGATATGCCGAAGAGTCCACCGCGGGCCAGCGCCTCCATCACGTGCTCGGGGACCGCTCCGGTCTCCACCATCTCCGCCTCGGCGGGGATGAGGACGTCGTCGGTGAGTTCCGCGACCCGCTTGAGGTGTCCCTCGAAGTCCAGGTCGAAAACGTCGGGGTCGATCATGCGCTCTCCTTCATGGGGATGGGGGTGTGGACGGGTGAAGCGGGCGCGCTGACGGTGGTCTCGGGGTACGGTCCTGCCACGACGCCGCGGCCGATCAAGTCGCGTATCTCCGCTTCGTCGCGCCCCAGTTCGGCCAGGATCTGCCGGGTGTGGGCCCCGGTCTCCGGGGCCGGTGACGAGGTGGACGGCCGCCGACCGTCGAGCGAGAAGGGCGTAGTCGGTGCCGAGTAGCTGCCGCCCGCCGCCTCGTCCCCGTCCGCCGGCGCGCAGGCGGCGATCAGCCCGGATGCCAGCAGGTCGGGGTCCTCGGTGATCTCGTCGAAGCCGCGTACGGCGCCGCAGACGATGCCCGCCGAACTCATCCGGGCCAGGGCTTCGTTGCGGTCGAGTCGTCCGAGGGTCGCGTGCAGGATGTCGAGCAGCTCGGCCCGGTGGGCGACCCGCGCGGAGTTCGTGGCGAAGCGGACGTCGGACACCAGCCCGGGGCGGCCGATGAGCCGGCACAGCGCCGCGAACTTCTCCTGGGTGTACGCCGAGACGACGACCGCGCCCCCGTCGCGGGTACGGATCAGATCGGCGGCCGGAGCGGCGAGCGCCTGGCCGTGGCCGCGCCTGCGCGGGGCTGTGCCCGTCATGCCGTACTCCGTCCACTGCGAGGACTGCGCGTGCACGACCGCCTCCATCAAGGAGGTCTCGACGACCCGGCCGCGTCCGCTGGCGGACCGGGCGAGGAGCGCGGCCAGGACCCCGGAGGTCAGTGCTTGCGCGGCGAGTACGTCGGCGACGGCGAACCCGACCCGCTGGGGGGCGCCCCCGGCCTCACCGGTGAGGTCCATGACGGCGAACTCGGCCTGGGCGGCGATGTCGAGACCGGCCCGTCGTGCGGAGGGGCCGAGGGAGCCGAATCCGGTGACGAATCCGTAGATCAGACCAGGGTGACGGTCTGTCAGGGTGGCTGCATCGAGATGCAGCCGCTCCACCACCCCTGGCCGGAAGTTGTGCAGCACCACGTCGGCCGAGGCGATCAGCTCGGCAACGATTCCGCTGCCGCCGGGGGCTCGGAGATCGATGGCCAGGCTGCGCTTGGACCGATTGTTGGCCCGTACCATCGCCATCCCGAAGGTGCCGATGCGCCGAGCCTGATCGCCGGCGGGGGGCTCGACCTTGATGACGTCGGCGCCAAGGTCGGCGAGGTTCTGTCCGGCTCCGGGAGCGGCGATGAACTGGCCGAAGTCCACCACCCTCAGTCCGTGGAGCGGGCGGACCTCGGACGGGACCGCGTTCGACGGGTGCATTGCGTTGTTCTGATTCATCGGGTCGACTCCTTGGCGCGGCGGCGTGCCGCCTCGGCGAGCAGGACCTCGCGGGATCGTTCGGGATGCAGGAGGAGCCCGCCGCTGACGGCGAGAACGCAGATGGTGATCCCGATGATCAGGAAGCCGTGCGCGTACCCTTCGGCGGCCGTGCGGCCGGCGTTCACGACCACGCCGAGCACCCAGGGGGCGACGATGCCGGCGAGGCTGTAGAGGGCGTTGGCGCAACCGAAGAAGCCGGCTCGGTGTTTGCGAGGCAGGAAGTCAGCCGCACCGGCGAGGCCGAGTGCGAAAGCGACGCTGTTGATGGAGAAGGAGAGCATCACCAGGACGACCTGCAGCCCACCCGGCGGAAGTTGAGTGAAGGCGATCATCGTCAGGCCTGAGAAGCAGAGGTACCCCATGGTCAGGTAGCTTCGGGCCACTCGGGAGGAGAAGCCCGCCTTCAGGAGACGGCCCGACAGCAGCCCGGCCGTCAGCAGGACGACGATGGCCAGGGCGTACGGCAGGGTGATGAGCAGGCCGACGGTCGACTGTGCGTACCCCATCCCTTGGTTCAGGAAGGACGGGAGCCATGCCACCTTCAGCGATGTGACGAGGAATCCCGCTGATCCGAGGAGTACCACTCCCCAGAAACTGCGGTTCTTGAGCAGGGAGAAGAACGGGACGTCGATGTCCCCGTTCGGGTCCTCGGGGAGTTGCTCGGACCCGGCGGCCACGGCGCCCAGTCGCCAGGCTCCCGGCTCGTGTCGGGTCACCCAGAGCCAGACAACGAGCCATACCGCACCGGCCGCGATCAGCGCAACGAACCCCGAGTGCCAGGACCAAGTCACGATGATCCACGTCAGGAGCGGTGACGCGACCAACGGGCCGAGCGACGAACCGGAGTTGACCACGGAGCCCGCGAAGGCGCGACGCTGAGGAGAGAACCGGTCCGTGACGATCGACTGGCACAGTGCGTACGTCGGCCCCTCGAAGAAGCCCAGCAGAACCCGGGACCCGACGAGCACGGTCAACGTGGTGGGCGCCGTGAGCGGAGCCATGCTGAGGAGCCAGGTGAGCATCAGCAGCGCTGCCGACCAACGCCAGTTGAGCCGTTGGAATCCCATCGTCAGGAATATCGCGCCTACCGCGAACAGCCAGAAGAACGAACTCGACACCATGCCGTACTGGCTCGCGTCGAGACCGAGGTCGGCCTCGATATCGGGGGCGGCGATGCCGATCGCGGCCTTGTCGGCGAAGTTCAACGTGAAGAACGCCAACAACAGGCCGATGATCCACCAGTCCCTCGCCGGGACTCCCTTCCGGATGCGTCCCGTGGTGTCCTGCTCGGCACTCGGGTGTTTTGCCGTGTCTGCGCTCATACTCACCTCCGAACACGTGGTTTACGGGAACCGGCCGTACGTCGTGTCAGCCGGGAAAGACGCGCGGAAGTTGCGAGGCCCGGCCGGTGAACTTCGGCTCCCGCTTCTCCAGGAACGCCGCGACACCTTCCTTGCCATCACCGACCGAGGTGTAGAACATCGCCAGTGAGTCGGCGGCGTGTGCGTCACGGGGGTGCGGAGCCCCGGCGTTGCCCAGGACGAGTTGCTTGGCCAGGCCCAGAGCGACCGGGGAGCGACCGACTACGAACTTCCGCGCAAGCTCGTACGCTGCCGTCAGCAGTTCCTCCGGGGCGTGAACCGACCGCACCAGGCCGCCGTCCCGCGCCTCGTCCGCGCTGAGGACCTCGGCGGAGTAGATCCATTCGAGGGCCTGGGACACGCCGACGATGCGGGGCAGGAACCAGCTCGAGCAGGCCTCCGGGACGATGCCGAGCCGGCCGAAGACGAACCCGATACGGGCCTTCGTCGAGGCCAGGCGCAGGTCCATCGCGCAGGTCATGGTCGCGCCGATGCCGACCGCCGGGCCGTTGATGGCTGCGATCACCGGTTTGGGCAGCGCGTGGATCGCCAGCGCGACCTTCCCGCCGGTGTCGCGGAGTCCGTCCGCGTACTCCGGGTGCGTGGCCGGGTCGGCGAGGTGTGCGCGGACCGTCTCGGGGGTCGGGCGCAGGGTCTCGTCGAGCCCGAAGACGTTGCCTTCGGCGGAGAGATCCATCCCGGCGCAGAAGGCCCGGCCGGCGCCGGTCACCACGATCGCCTTCACCGCGTCGTCGGTGGCATCGCCGCTGAAGAAGTCGAGCAGTTCGCGGGCCATCGTCACCGAGAACGCGTTCAACGCGTCGGGACGGTTGAGTGTCAGGGTGCCGATGCCGTCGGCGTCCGTGTCGAAGGTGAGCGTCTCGTAGATCATGTCGCCCAGTCTGGTGGGCAGTTCTCGATTGCAGTACGCCTGTGCCCGCAGGTTCTGACTCATGGATCCGTAGCCGATTCATGGGTTGTCCGCGCTGCCGGACTGCTCCGAGACTCGAAGGTCATCAGTCCTTCCCGACCTCTGAGGAGACACGTGCTGTCCACCGAGTTCACCCGCCTGTTCGGCGTCGAACATCCCATCGTCTGCGGTGGCATGACCGGCGTCGGCACTCCCGATCTGGTCGCTCCGGTGGCCGAAGCCGGAGCGCTGGGTTTCGTCACGGCACTCAACAGCCCCACCCCCGAACACCTGGCACAGGAGATCGCCCGGTGCCGGACCATGACAGACAAGCCGTTCGGGGTGAACCTGACGATCCTGCCGACGCGTACTCCGGTGCCTTACGACGAGTACCGGCAGGTGATCGTCGAGAGCGGCGTCGGCGTCGTGGAGACGGCCGGAAGCAACCCGGCCCCGCACCTGCCACACTTCAAGGCAGCCGGGATCAAGGTGATCCACAAGGCGGTCTCGGTGCGGCACGCGCTCAAGGCGCAGCAACTCGGCGTGGACGCGGTGACCATCGACGGTTTCGAATGCGCCGGACACCCCGGCGAGGACGATGTGCCCGGCCTCGTACTCATCCCCGCGGCCACCAGATTGCTCGACATCCCGGTGATCGCCTCGGGCGGGTTCGCTGACGGCCGAGGGCTCGTCGCAGCGCTGTCACTGGGGGCCTCCGCGATCAACATGGGCACACGATTCGTCGCCACCGAGGAAGCCCCCGTTCACGACAACGTGAAGCGGCAGATCGTCGCCAACGACGAGCGGTCGACGATTCTGGTCTTCCGTGAGTTCCGCAACACGGCGCGCGTCGCCCGCAACGGCATTTCCACGAAGATCGCCGAGATGGGACGGCAGCCGCAGGCCACCTTCGGTGATGTCGCGGACCTGGCTTCGGGCGTCCGGGGGCGTGAACGCGTGCTCGGACAGGGCGACATGGAGGGCGGGATGTGGTGGGCCGGTCAGTCCCAGGGGCTCATCGACGACGTTCCCGCGGTCGGTGAGCTCGTCGACCGGATGGTCACCGACGCACGGGAAACGGTCACTGGCCGCCTGTCCTCCATGGTGTGAGAGCCCAGTCCAGTCGCGTCAGGGTGCCGGGCCGAGGCTCCGGTACGTCGGCGGCGGGCACGCGGGCACGCGGGCACGCGGGCACGTGCTCGCGTGCGCGTGGGAAAGGGCGCCATGTCCCTCAGGCCGTAAGGGATTTGAGTTCACGGGGGGCTTGGAGTGCCCCTGGGATTCCGACACCTGGGCGCTGGATATTTCGTCATCAGTGTGTGCGCAGCACCGGCCGCGCATGCGACGGAGTGGAGAGGCGCCACGGCGTCCGTGGCGCTCCCTGAAGGCGACTCGGGGTGGGAGTCCCAGCTACGCTGACGGTTGTCCTAACGGAGTTTCGCGGACACCAACAAGGACAACCCCCACCGCAAGGTCCGGTTGAGCTTCTTCGGCGGGTGAGTCGCTCTGGGTGCACCACTCATGTGGACAGTGACGGGCGAGGCGGATCTTTCACAGCCACCCGTTGCGCTGCGCGTGCAACGCCAGCTGAAAGCGGTTCGCGGCGCCGAGCCGGGCCATGAGGATCTGTAGGCGGCGGAAGAGGGTGCGTCGGCTGATGCCCAGTTCGCGGGCGATGGTTTCGTCGCTCGCGCCGCCCGCGAGGAGCCACAGCAGACGGCGGTCGGCGGGCGGCGGGCCGCCCGGGGTCGTGGTGCGGCCATGGAACGGCAGGGCCTGGCGCCAGCACTGCTCGAACAGGGCCACCAGCGCGGACAGCAGCCCGCACGGCTGTACGACCAGCGTCGTGTGGTTCACGTCGGCCTCTTCGATGGCCAACGACACCAGGGCGTACGCGTCGTCGATGATCACGAGCTTCACCGGTACCGAGGGGAGCACTCGGGCCTGCTCGCCGGCGTTGATGCACGGTTCGATGGATTCCCTCAGGCGGCCTGGATGCTCCAGCGATTCACGTGAATAGACGACCCGCTGGGTGACGCCGCGGGCGAGCGTGGCCAGCGCGTCGCCCGTGGACTCGGGCATGGGAGTGTACGGCGGGGACTCCAGCTGGCGGATCTGCTCGCGGGCACTCGCCCAGGCCTGTCGCGTCCGGGGGCCGACGGCATCGCCGGTGACGACCTCGACGAGCGTGTCCCGGTGAGTGGCGAGCCGTCGGCGCCTGAACGACTCGAAGGCACCGCCGACGGCGACCCGTGACTCCTCGAGTTCCGCTGTCCGGTGTCGTGCGAGCACCTCCAGAGCGGCGGCCGGCGGCACCGGCGCCACCGGGTCCCCGTCCGGCCCCGTGGCCACGGCAAGACCCAGGTCGACGAGCGCGCCGTACGCCGCGTCCGCGTCCTCGGCCCGGTCCAGGCCCGCCGCCGCGGCGATCTCGCCCAGCGGAGCGGGAGCCAGGTCGAGCAGCGCCGGATAGAGCCGGGCCGCCGCGTCGTCGAGGCCGAGCAGCCGGAGGGCCGCACCGAGTTTCACGTTCGTCATGAAGCGCATTATCGGCGCCTTCCGGAGCTCGCGCGTGGCCGATCCGTGCCAGTGGCACTGCTGGGCACCACAGGGTTGCAGGGCGGACTACGGTGCGCGACGACCGCTGCCGACAGCGGAACACCCCGAGCACCTACAGGATTGGAAGGCGTACGTCATGGCGGAAGGCCGCAGGAACGGGCTCTACTCCGGGATCTCCGAGGAACTGTCCACCCTGATGCGTACGCGCTGGGCGGACACCGAGCGGCGCGACCTGCCCCTCGACGAGCAGGCCCCGTACGCGGCCGCCCGGCGCGCCTCGCTCTCCGCGCGCTTCCCCGGAGAGCGCCTCGTCATCCCCGCGGGGAACCTCAAGGTGCGGTCGAACGACGACACCTACCCGTTTCGCCCGTACTCGGCATACGTGCATCTGACCGGGGACCAGGCCCGTGACGGCGCGCTGGTGCTCGAACCGCGCGCGGACGGCGGCCACGACGCGTACTGCTACCAGCTTCCGCGCGACAGCCGCGACGACGACGGGTTCTGGACGGGCGCCACCGCGGAGCTCTGGATGGGCCGCCGCCGTTCCCTCGCGGAGGCCCGGAGCGTACTCGGCATCGAGTGCCGGGACGTCCGCACGGCCGCTGCCGACCTGGCTGCCGGCGGCGCACCCACCCGCATCGTCCGCGGAGTGGATCCGGCGTTGGAGGCCGCCGTCACCACGGACGCCGCCCGTGACACCGAACTGGTGACGGCGCTCGACGACCTGCGCGTCATCAAGGACGCGTGGGAGATCGCCGAGATCCGTGGCGCGGTCGACTCGACCGTGCGTGGATTCACCGATGTGGTCGGGGAGTTGTCGAACGCGGTCGAGACGTCCGAGCGGTGGATCGAGGGAACCTTCTTCCGCCGCGCCCGACTTGAGGGCAACGCCGTCGGCTACGGCAGCATCTGCGCGGCCGGCGAGCACGCCACGATCATGCACTGGACCGACAACGACGGCCCGGTGCGCCCCGGCGACCTGCTGCTCCTCGACGCCGGTGTGGAGTCACGGACCCTCTACACCGCCGACGTCACCCGCACGCTGCCGATCAGCGGCCGCTTCATGCCCGTCCAGCGCCAGGTGTACGACGCGGTGTACGAGGCCCAGGAGGCGGGCTTCGCGGCCGTGAAGCCCGGCGCCAAGTACCGGGACTTCCACGAGGCGGCGCAGCGCAGTCTCGCGGCCCGGCTCGTCGAGTGGGGCTTCATCGAGGGCCCGGCCGAGCGCGCCTACGAACTCGGTCTGCAGCGGCGCTTCACCATGGCGGGCACGGGCCACATGCTGGGCCTCGACGTCCACGACTGCGCGCAGGCCCACACCGAGGGGTACGTCGACGGAGTCCTCGAACCGGGCATGGTGCTCACCGTCGAGCCCGGCCTGTACTTCCAGGCCGACGATTTGAGCGTGCCCGAGGAGTGGCGCGGCATCGGTGTGCGGATCGAGGACGATCTGCTGGTCACCGCCGAAGGCCACGAGAACCTGTCGGCGGGCCTGCCGCGCTCGGCGGACGAGATCGAGGCGTGGCTGGACCGGCACGCGGGCTGACCCGGCGGCGGGTGCCGACCGGGAGGCACCGGTCCTACGGCGTCGGCCAGTGGCTGGGGGCGCAGCCGAAACGGGCGCGGAACCAGCGGGAGAAGTTGCTCGGTGCCGAGAAGGAGAGGAGCTCGGCGATCTCGGTCTGCGAGTATCGCCGGCTCTCCAGCAGCCGGACCGCGAGCTCGGCCCTGGTGTCGTTGAGCACGGTGGTGAACGTCTCCCCGTGCTCGGCCAGTTGGCGGTGGACGGTCCTGCGGTCGACGCCGAGGCTGCGGGCGACCTGTTCCATCGAGCAGCGCCCGGTGGGCAGCAGGAGTTCGATCAGCTCGCGGACGCGCTCGAGCACGGTCGTGTCCTTCGCGGGCTCGATGCCGTCCAGGAACTGCAGGGCGTAGGCGAGGAGTTGCGGGTCCGACATCCGGTTCGGCGCGCTCAGATCCGCCGCGTCCAACGCGATGCCCGTGAAGTCGTGGTCGAACGAGACGGTCGGGCCGAAGATCCGTTGGTGGGTGGACGGATCGTCGGGCGGGCGATGGGCGAAGCACACGGCGAGTGGCTGCCAGTCGGGCCCGAGGAACCCGCGCAGCAGTCGGTGCAGCACGCTCACCACGAGCTCCACCGACTGCCTCGTCTCCATCGGTTCGCCCGGCTCCAGGCGGACCCGGACGACGGCAGACCCGTTCACCTCGGACAGGTGCAGGCGCAACGCCTCGTTGTAGACGTGCTCGTAGCGGATGAGGAGGTGCACGGCGCTGCGTACATCGGGCTCCTCCCGGATCACCAGGCTCAGCGGTCCGAGGTTGGAGAAGTGGCGCAACTCTCCGAGCCGCAGCCCGAAGTCCTGCTGCCCGGACTCCGACGCCGACTGCTCCAGGAGCTGGATCACCGAGGCCGAGGGCAGCCAGCGGTCCTGAAGGCTCAGGCTCGCCGGGTCGAGTCCGTTCGCCCGCATGAGCCGCGCCGGATCGATACCGGCGGAGCGGCTCAGGTCGAGGTAGCCACTGAGGGACGCGTATCGGGACTGCGGTTTCAACGGGCCTCCGATGTCCCCAGAAGATAGATCTGATGTCCGTTGAGGATAAGCGCGTTTCGGCTGTCACGCCTAGCGTTCTCTGCGTCAAACCCCGCTTCGACCAGAACACAGCGCGAGGAGAACACCGTGGCGCATGCCATCCGCTTCTACGAACCCGGCGCCCCGGAAGTGATGCGCTGGGAGTCCGCCGAGGTCGGTGAGCCCGGTACCGGAGAGGTCAGGGTCCGGCACTCCGCGGTCGGGCTCAACTTCGCCGACACCTACTTTCGCACCGGTCTGTACCCGGCCCCGCTGCCCGCCGGGCTCGGCGTGGAGGGTGCGGGCGTCATCGAGGCCGTGGGCCCGGGGGTCCTGGACTTCGTCCCGGGGGACCGCGTCACGTACACCGGCAGCCCCCTCGGCGCGTACAGCACGGAGCGGGTGATGCCGACCGCGTCGCTGATCAAACTGCCGGAGGCCATCCCCTTCGAGACCGCGGCGGCGATGACGATGCGCGGACTTACGAGCGCGTACCTGCTGCGTCGCATCCATCCCCTGAAGGCCGGGGACACCGTGCTGCTGCACGCCGCGGCGGGCGGGGTGGGGCTGATCTTCTGCCAGTGGGCGAAGCTGCTCGGCATCCGCGTCATCGGCACCGTCTCCACCGAGGAGAAGGCCGAGATCGCCCGGGCGCACGGTTGCGACGAGGTCGTCCTCTACCGGCGGGAGAAGGTGGCGGACCGGGTGCGCGAGCTGACGGACGGCGCCGGCGTCCCCGTGGTGTTCGACAGTATCGGCGCCGCCACGTACGCGACATCGCTGGACTCCCTGTCCCCGCGCGGACTGCTGGTCTGCTTCGGCACCTCCTCCGGCCCCGTACCGCCGATCGACGCCATGCAACTCGCCGTCAAGGGCTCGCTGTTCGTGACCAGGCCGGCCCTGGCCGACTACATCGCCGACCCCGAGGAGCGCGCCCGGCTGGTCGGTGAGCTGTTCGGTCACGTCGGTTCGGGGCGCATCCGCATCGAGATCAACCAGCGGTACGCCCTTGCCGACGCCGTCCAGGCCCACCGCGACCTGGAGGCCGGCCGGAGCACCGGCTCCTCGGTCTTTTCCCTCTGAGGCCTTCTCGCTCTGAGAGGGCCGACGAGGGACATCCCGGACCACCCGCCCCTGTACCCCGACGAGAGGAGACAGCGATGAGCACGGCGACCCGTGCCGCTTCCACGATGACGGCACAGCCCCTCACCTGCCGTATCGGAGCCGAGCTGTTCGATGTGGACCTCGGTGAAGTCGCCCGAGACGAAGCCCTGTTCGCGGAACTGAAGACGCTGCTGCTGAAGCACAAGGTGCTGTTCCTGCGCGATCAGCACTTCACCCGCGCCGAACACGTGGCACTGGCCGAGCGGTTCGGTCCGCTCGAGGACCACCCGGTGGCCGACAGCGATCCGGACCACCCCGGACTCGTCCGGATCTACAAGGACCTGGACAGCCCGCCGGAGCACTACGAGAACGCGTACCACTGCGACGCCACATGGCGGGAGAACCCGCCCATGGGCTGCGTGCTGCGGAACGTGGAAGCACCTCCTGTCGGGGGCGACACCATCTGGGTCGACATGGCCGCGGCGTACGAGAAGCTGCCGGCCGAGGTCAAGGCGCGGATCGACGGACTGCGTGCCCGGCACAGCATCGAGGCGTCCTTCGGCGCCGCACTGCCGCAGGAAGAACGCCACGCACTCAAGGAACGGTTCCCCGACGCCGAGCACCCCGTGGTGCGCACCCACCCGGAGACCGGGGAGCGGATCCTCTTCGTCAACGCCTTCACCACGCACTTCGTCAACTACCACACCCCGCGGAACATCCGGTGCGGCATCGACTACGCGCCCGGTGCCGCGGACCTGCTCAGGTATCTGATCAGTCAGGCCACCATCCCGGAGTACCAGGTGCGGTGGCGGTGGACGCCGAACAGCGTCGCCATCTGGGACAACCGCTCCACACAGCACTACGCCGTCCAGGACTACTGGCCGGCCGTCCGCAAGATGGAGCGCGCCGGGATCATCGGCGACCGCCCCTTCTGAGCCCGAGCGGCTCGAACCTCCTCCTTCTGCCCACCCCGCACGAGCACCCGCGAACGGAGTACACCCATGCACTTCCACGACGATGCGCTCTTCCCCGAGAACCAGGACAAGCTGGTCATCACCAGCGCCCCGTACGGTCCGGAATGGGAGCCGGACGACTTCCGTGAGGACCTGCCGCTGACCATGGACGAGCACGTCCAGCAGGCGGTGGACTGCTTCGAGGCGGGCGCCACCGTCCTGCACATCCACGTACGGGAACTGGACGGCAAGGGCTCGAAGCGGCTGTCGAAGTTCAACGAACTGCTCGGGCGGCTGCGCGAGGCGGTGCCGGAGATGATCCTGCAGGTCGGCGGGTCGATCTCGTTCGCGCCCGAGGGGTCGGGCGCCGACGCCAAGTGGCTGTCCGACGACACCCGCCACATGCTGGCCGAGCTCGATCCCAAGCCCGACCAGGTGACCATCGCGATCAACACCAGCCAGATGAACATCATGGAGCTGATGACCCCCGACGACATCGCGGGCACCTCCATGACGCGTCCCGAACTCGCCGAGGCCTACCGGGAGATGACGGTGCCGGCCGGACCCGCCTGGGTCGAGGAGCACCTGCGCAGGCTGCAGGCGGCGGGCATCCAGCCGCACTTCCAGCTGTCGAGCGTTCCGCAGCTGGAGACCGTCGAGCGGCTGATTCGCCGAGGCGTCTACACCGGCCCGCTGAACGTCACCTGGGTGGGCATCGGCGGGGGATTCGACGGTCCCAACCCGTACAACATCATGCAGTTCATCAACCGGGTGCCGGACGGGGCGATCCTCACCCTGGAGACCCTCATGCGCAGCGTCCTGCCGGTCAACGCGATGGCGATCGCCATGGGACTGCACACCCGGTGCGGCAACGAGGACACCCTGTGGGGCCGCAAGGGCACCAAGGCCACCTCCGTCGAGCAGATCAAGCAGTTGGTCCGGATCGCCGGTGAGCTCGGCCGGGAGGTCGCCACCGCCAAGGACGCCCACGAGAGCTACAAGATCGGTACCACGTACGCGGATGCGGACGAGACGCTGGCCAAGCTCGGCTACGCGCCGAACCGCAGGCCCGGCCAGGTCGGGTTCACCCACCACGCCTGACCGGTCGACAGCGACCGGCACCCGCCCCCAGCTCTGAGGAGTCATCGTGGCATTGCGCGAAACCGTGGGGCGGGCGCCGGCCCCACTCAGCGGAACCGGGACGCGACGCACGTACCCCTGGCTCGTCTTCGCCCTGGCCTTCGGGCTGCTGCTCTCGGACTACATGTCCCGGCAGGTGCTCAGCGCCGTCTTCCCGGTCCTGAAGGACGAGTGGTCACTGTCCGACGCCCATCTGGCCTCGCTGAGCAGCGTGGTGGCGCTGATGGTCGGGCTGCTCACACTGCCGCTCTCGCTCGTGGCCGACCGCTGGGGCCGGGTCAGGAGTCTGGTCGTGATGGCGGTGGTGTGGAGCCTGGCCACGCTGCTGTGCGCGGTCGCCGGGAACTACCACGAGATGCTCGCCGCGCGGTTCCTGGTCGGGGTCGGCGAGGCGGCCTACGGCAGCGTGGGCATCGCGGTGGTGCTCAGCGTCTTCGCTCCACGGGTCCACGCGGCGCTCGGCGGGGCGTTCATGGCCGGCGGGTCGTTCGGCTCGGTGGTCGGCGTCGCCGTCGGCGGCAGCCTCGCCGTGCACGTGGGCTGGCGCTGGTCCTTCGCGGCCATGGCGGTCTTCGGACTGCTGCTGGTCGCCGTGTTCCGGGCGGTGGTCAGCGAGCGGAAGCTGGACGAGTACGCCGTCGAACCGAGATCGCCCGCGGCGGTGACCGGCGGGCGGGCACCGTTCACGAGCCTGTTCACCAACCCGGCGCTGCTGTGCGCCTACATCGGTGGCGGGCTGCAGATGTTCACCCCGGCCGTACTGCTGTCCTGGACACCGAGCTACTTCAACCGCTACTACCATCTCCAGGCGGACGAGGCAGCCGCGCTCGCCGCGGTCTTCGTCCTGCTCATCGGCAGCGGCATGGTGATCTGCGGGATCATCTCCGACCGGTTCGCGCGCTCCGACTCCCGCGGCCAGTGGACCGCGGGGGTGGCCTTCTGCGCCGTCTCACTGGTCTGCCTGTCGGCAGGCTTCGGCCTGGCCTCCGGGACGGCGTCACTGATCCTCATCGGCTGCGGGGCGTTCTTCGCGGCCGGCTCCTCGGGGCCCACCGCGGCCGTCGTCACCGACCTGTCCCACAGCTCCGTACGGGCGACCGGGCTCGGGGCGCTCACGGTCGCCAACAACGTGCTGGGCCTCGCACTCGGCCCCTTCGTCGTCGGGATGGTCGCCGATCACCTCGGGCTGCTCGGAGCCCTGCGCCTCGCCCCGCTGATGTATGTCGCCGCCATCGCCGCCCTGTTGCTCGGCAGGCGGTACCACCCGGCCGGGAAGCTCCGGCTCGACCGGCTCGCCCCGTCCACTGCCCGCTGAGCCCCCGAACCAGCCGATTCACCTGATCCAGCCGAACACTCAGGGACGAACATGACAGCCACCCCGACACCGACCGTGGTGATCGTGCCCGGACTACGGGACCACGTCGCGGACCACTGGCAGACCCACCTCGCCGAACGGTTCGACGCCGTGCACACCGTGCCCCCGCTCGAACATGACGGGCTCAGCCGGGTCGCCCGCGTCGCCGCGCTCGACGAGGTGCTCGCCCCGGTCGCGGGCCCCGTCGTGCTCGTCGCGCACAGCGCAGGGGTCCTCACCACCGTGCACTGGGCCCGAAATCCGACGCGGCAGATCCACGGTGCATTTCTTGCCACCCCCGCGGACCTGGAACGACCGCTGCCCGAGGGGTATCCCTCCGTGCGGGAACTGGAGCGTGGAGGGTGGCTGCCGATACCGCGCCGCCGGCTGCCCTTCCCGAGCATCCTCGGCATCAGCAGCAACGACCCGCTCGCCGACCGCCGCCACGTCGCCGGCCTGGCGGAGGTGTGGGGCAGTCGTCCGGTCGACCTCGGGCCGGTCGGTCACCTCAACCCTGCTTCGGGGTACGGGTATTGGCCGCGCGCGGAGGAGCTGGTGCGACAGCTGCTCGGCAGCCGGCAGACGGAGAGGGCTGTCTCGTGACCCAGGTCTGCGCAACAGCGGCCGAGGCTGTCGCCGACATCCCGGACGGAGCCTCACTCAGCGTCGGTGGCTTCGGCCTGTGCGGCGTCCCCGACGCCCTGATCGCGGCCGTCGCCGCCGGGTCGGCCACGGGGCTCCACGTCATCTCCAACAACTGCGGTACGGACGGCCACGGGCTCGGGCAACTGCTGCGGCGAAGGCGAGTCCGGCGGGTGACGGCCTCGTACGTCGGCGAGAACGCCGAGTTCGCCCGGCAGTACCTGGCGGGGGAGTTGGAGGTCGAGCTGACTCCCCAGGGCACCCTGGCGGAGAAGCTCCGCGCCGGAGGAGCGGGTATCCCCGCCTTCTTCACTCCGGCAGGGGTCGGCACCCCGGTCTCCGACGGAGGGCTGCCGTGGCGTTACGACGCGGACGGCTCGGTGGCGGTGGCGTCCCCGCCCAAGGAGACACGCGAGTACGGAGGACGGCGCCACGTCCTCGAGGAGTCGATCACCGCCGACTTCGCCCTCGTGCACGCTCTGATCGGGGACACCGAGGGGAACCTGCTGTTCGACAAGGCCGCACGGAACTTCAACCCGCTCGCGGCGATGGCCGGGCGGATCTGCGCCGCCCAGGTCGAACAGCTGGTGTGGCCCGGCGAGTTGGATCCCGGGCAGGTACATCTGCCCGGAATCTTCGTCGACCGGATCGTCCACACGGGTCTCCAGGACAAGCAGATCGAGAAGCGCACGGTGACCGCGGCGAAGGAGAACGGCGCATGAGCGCGACAACGGCTGCGCCGCAGAGCGTGGCACCCGGCAGGACGCAGGGCTGGACCCGGGACCAGATGGCGGCCAGGGCTGCCTCCGAACTCGTACCCGGCGAGTACGTCAACCTCGGCATCGGCCTGCCGACGCTCATCCCCGACCATCTGTCGCCCGGCCTCGGCATCGTCCTGCACAGCGAGAACGGGATCCTGGGCACGGGCGCCTACCCCGATGAGGACTCCGTGGACGCGGACCTGATCAATGCGGGCAAGGAGACGGTGACCGTCAATCCGGGCGCCGCCTTCTTCGACTCCGCGCTGTCGTTCGCGATGATCCGCGGCGGCCACATCGACACCGCGGTCCTCGGCGGCATGCAGGTCTCCGCGTCCGGGGACCTGGCGAACTGGATGGTGCCCGGTGCGATGGTCAAGGGGATGGGCGGAGCCATGGACCTCGTACACGGCGCCCGCCGGGTGATCGTGCTCATGGAACACACCAGCAGGTCCGGGGCGCCGAAGCTCGTGCGCCGGTGCACCCTGCCGCTGACCGGGCAGGGTGTGGTCCATCGGATCATCACCGACCTCGCCGTCATCGACGTCACCCGACAGGGGCTCGTGCTGCGTGACTGCGCGCCCGGGGTGAGCGAGGACACCGTACGCGCGGCCACCGACGCTCCGCTGGCACGACCGAAAGCGAGTTCCTGATGCTGAACCTGTCCGTCCTCCTGGAGGACTCCGCCCGGCGTCACCCCCGCCGCTCGGCGCTCGTGGCCGGTGACCGTCGGCTCGACTACGCCGAGGTCGAGGCCCGGGCCTCCCAGGTCGCCCACCTCCTGGTGGCGCGCGGCGTCAGGCCGGGGGACCGGGTGGCCCTCTCCTGTCCGAACCTGCCCGAGTTCCCGATCGTCTACTACGGCATCCTCAAGGCCGGCGCGGTGGTCGTACCGCTGAACATCCTGCTCAAACCCCGCGAGATCGCCTACCACTTGGCGGACTCCGGAGCCGTGCTGTACTTCTGCCACGAGGGCACGCCGGACCTGCCGATGGGGGAGTACGGGCGGGAGGGCTTCGAGAGGACCGCCGGTTGCCGGCAGCTGCTGCCGATCACCGAAGGCATGCTTCACGACGGGCCCGAGACCTTCGAGTCCGTGACCCGCGAGCCCACCGACACGGCAGTGATCCTGTACACCAGCGGCACCACCGGACAGCCCAAGGGCGCCGAGCTGTCGCACGCCAACATGGTGCTCAACGCCCTGACGGCCACCCGGCTCTTCGGCAGTACTCCGGCCCGGCCCGACACCCATCTCCTCGCCCTTCCGCTGTTCCACTCCTTCGGACAGACCGTGAGCATGAACGCGGGCCTGTCCGTCGGCGCCACGCTGGTCCTGATGCCGCGCTTCGAACCACAGGCGGCGCTACGGCTGATGCGCGAGGAGTGCGTCACCGCGTTCGCCGGTGTGCCCACCATGTACTGGGGGCTGCTCGGCGCGCTCGACCGCGACACCGACGGCGTCGACGACCTCGCCCGCACCCTCCGCCTGGCCATCTCCGGTGGTTCCGCGCTGCCCGTGGAGATCCACACACGGTTCGCCGAGCGGTTCGGCATCCGGATCCGCGAGGGCTACGGCCTCTCGGAAAGCTCTCCACTGGCCCTGTTCACGGACCCGGAGGGCGAACCGCGACCCGGTTCGATCGGAGTGCCCGTCTGGGGCGTCGAGGCTCGGCTCGTCGACCAGCACGGCGAGACGGTCACCGGCGACGGGCAGGTCGGCGAGCTCGTACTGCGTGGACACAACGTCATGAGGGGCTACCACAACCGCCCCGAGGAGACCGCCCGCGCCCTGAGCGACGGGTGGCTTCGCACCGGTGATCTCGCACGCGTCGACGAGGACGGCCACTACTACGTCGTCGACCGCGCGAAGGACCTGATCATCCGAGGCGGGTACAACGTGTACCCACGAGAGATCGAGGAGGTCCTGATGAGCCATCCCGACGTGTCCCTGGCATCGGTCATCGGTGTCCCGGACGCGCGTAACGGCGAGGAGATCAAAGCCTTCGTCATCCCTGAACCGACGGCTCGGATCACCGAGACGGAGCTGATCGCCTGGTGCAAGGAGCAGATGGCGGGTTACAAGTACCCGAGGACCGTCGTTTTCAGCACCTCGCTGCCGATGACCGCCACGGGAAAGATCCTCAAACGGGAACTGTCCGGCAGCGCCGGAGCCGGAGCATGACCGATGCTGCCGATGCCGGCACCCCGTTCATCGACCGCATGCGCGAGCGTGGCGAGTGGAACCCGCTGTGGGACGGACTGGCCCAGTTGGACCCGCAATGGACCGACGACTATCTGCGGACGGTCACTCAACCGTGGCGCAGTGGGGTCCTTTCACCGAAGGTGATCGAGCTGCTCTGTATCGCCGTGGACGCGGCCTGCACCCACATGTACGGGCCCGGGGTGCGCCGTCACATCCGGGCCGCCCTCGATCTCGGCGTCACCGCCGAGGAGATCCTCGAAGTCCTCAAGCTCGCTTCCGTGGTGGGCATTCACTCCTGCAACGTCGGCGCTCCGATCCTGATGGAAGAGCTCGATGCGATGGAAAAGGGGGCTGCTTCCACGTGAACGAGGTTATGCAGACCCGCAGTCCGCAAACCGTCCCGCATGGCGCTCGACCGGACGACAGCCGGACCTCGCTTCTTCGGCGGGTGAGCCGAGCGGGCGTGCCCAGCCAATCCCTGACTGGGCATTGACCGTGCCGTGCCGTGCTGACAACGTTGTCCCTCCTGCTCGTCGAAGATCCAGTGCGGAGGTCCCACCGTGTCACTCCCCAACCTCGATCGGCGCAAGATGCTCGGCCTGCTCGCCACCACCGGTGCGGGTGTCGCGCTCGCCGGGGCGGTGCCCAACACCGCGTCGGCCGCGGCGCCGTCGGCGGGCGGCCTGTGGTGGCCGCGCGAGCGCATACTGCCCGGTTTCGCGGAACCACGTGCACTGGACGTCGCGGATCTGACGGCGGCAGACGCCGACGAACAACTGCTCTTCGCCACGCTGCAGGGCAACGTGAATCGCAGTCGGCCGCGGATCGCCCTGCTGCGTGAGTCCGACGAGGGGGCGACCACCTGGCTGAAGACCGCCGGCCTGACCTACCGCACGGCCGGCGATCCGTGGTCGCTGCTGTCGAAGTACCGCTCGGAGATCAGCGGCGTCATCGTCACCGACCCGGACCAGCCCGCGACCGTCAACCTCGCCACCACGTTGGCCGGCCTGCGCAACGCCGTGGCCGCGTCCCCCGACCAGCTGCCGAAGCTGACAGCCGCGCCGTACGGCCTGAAGGTCCTGGTCGACCTGCGCGGCCGGTTCTCCGACGAACTGTCCGCCTACCGCTGGGCGGTGGACAAGCTCTGGCCGCACGCCAGCCACCGCCTGCTGGTCGGGCTCGACCCCGACGTCGGGGCCTATCTGCGCGACTACGCGGTCGCCACCCGGGCGCTGGTGCTGTGGATCCACTCCGACCAGCCCGACTCTCGCAAGCTGGGCGAACGAGTGATGTCCCAGATGCGGGCCGGCTCCCCGTACATGGGCTGGTTCCCCTCCGGCGTGGGCGGCGAGAGCGACGGGACCGAGTTGACCTCGAAGCACGGCCTGGTGGTGCTGGCCAGCGACTGGTCGCAGAACCTGACGGTCTTCGGCGGCGTGCGGGCGCCGCTGGCGAGGTCTCAGGTGTCGCTGCCGACGCCGCGGCTCGGCAACCGTATCTACGTCACCTTCACCATGACGGAAGGGGACAACCTCCAGTACAACCAGCACCGGCTGAGGGTGCTGTGGGACGACCCGGCTCGCGGTGCGGTACCGATCAACTGGTCCACCACCCCGGTGCTCGCCGACGCCGCGCCCACCTTCCTGTCCTACTACCAGCGCACCGCCACCCGGCAGGACTACCTGATGGCCGGGCCCTCCGGCGCGGGCTACGCGTATCCGACGCCCTGGCCGGACGACACCTTCCGGGCCTTCACCGAGACCAGCGCCCGCTACATGCGCCGGACCGGGATGGACAGCGCGGTGATCCTCAATCGCACGTCCGGCTCGGACGTCCCGCTCACCGGTGCGAAGGCCCGCCAGTACCTCCACGACGTGCGTCCGCTCGGCCTGTTGGAGGCGTGGACCACCCGAACCGGGACCAGCGCCCTGGAAGGCAGCGTGCCGTTGTCCGTCAGCTACCTGACCGACTCCGTTGCGGACGCCCGGGACGCGATCGCGAAGGCATCCGCCGACTGGGACGGGACCAAGCCGCTGTTCCTGTCGATCGGCACCCTTGCCTGGGACCTGACCCCGGCCGACGTGGTCACGATTGCCGGCTCGCTCGACTCCCGTTACCAAGTGGTCCGCGGCGACCAGTACTTCCGGCTCGCCCGCGAGGCCCTGCACCTTCCGCCGGCCTGACCGGCCGGCGAGGCGCTGCCGTGCGTGAACCCCGTGGACGCCGACCCGCGGGGCCGACCGCCCTCACGTGCCCGCCGACGCCCGCCCCTTCTCGTACACGACCAGGCCCTTCGACCGGCCCAGGGGAACCAGGACCAGCTCCACCACGACCGCCTTCCACGCGTAGACGACATTGACGAGTTTCGTCGGATAGACGCACGGGAGGTTCAGGAGCACCTGGCCCACGGGAACCCGTCGTCTGCGTGCCGCGTAGAGCAACGGGGGGAGCGTCAGGGCGAGTTCGGATCCGAGCCACCAGCCGTACGTCTCCAGGGGCGGGCGGCCGTAGCCGAGCGTGAGGATCAGGGGCACGCCCCACCACAACGGGGCGAGCAGGATCTCCGTCAGGGCGAGGACCACCCACAGCGCGAGCATCGGCTTGCGCAGGGTCAGCTCGCCCGCGTGCAGCCGCACGTTCTGGCAGAAGCCCGCCATCCACCGCCACACCTGCTTGCGCAGATACAGCAGGCTCTCCGGGTCGGCCGCCCTGGCCACCGCGTCGGACACGTACACCGCGCGCCGTCCGGCGATCTGCTGGGACCACGTGAAGTCCATGTCCTCGACGATGGTCCGCTCGGGGAAACCGTCCTCGCCGAGGGCGGCGCGCCGGAACATCGAGCAGCATCCCGAGCACACCATCGGGCTGTCGGCGCCCGCCTGGATCGGGCGCTGCCAGTGGAATCCGTGCAGGTACTCCACCGAGCGGCCGCGCTCCCACAGCGTTCGCGCGAACCGGGTCTGCACATTGCCCGCCGCGATCGTCACGCGAGGATCGGCGAAGACGGGGGCGACCTTCTCGATGTAGTCGGGCGCGAGGACCGTGTCCGCGTCGACCGCGAGGACGAGCTCCGAAGCGCAGTGCGCCAGCGCGTGGTTCTGCGCCTTCGCCTTGCTGCCGAGGTTGTGCCGAGGGCGCAGCACCTCGGCGCCGTACCGCCGCGCGATCCTGCCCGTCGCGTCGGTGGACGCGTCGTCCACCACGATCACCCTGGCCGGTGGCACCGTCTGCGCCGCGATCGATTCCAGGGTCGCCGGGAGCCCCGCCTCCTCGTTGTGGGCGGGCACGATCACGGTCACCTCATGCGTGGCCATGGCGCCGCCCCCGTCCGAGCCGCCGCACCCCTGTCCTGACCAGTACCGCGATGCCCACCACCGCGTACACGATGACGCTCACGCCGACGAGCGGCAGTCCACTGCCCATGTCCGTTACCCCCGTGGTTCCGTGCTCCGGCACCGTGCCGTCGCACATGAGGGAAGTTAGTCCGATGCGGCGTGCCGAAGGCCGGGCCGACGGAATCTGTGGACAAGCCCGAGGTTGTGGACAACCAGGTGCTCCGCCTGGTCGCCGAAGGGGGGGACGGCCCCGCTCAGCGCATGTGCAATGCCGAGTTCGTGCGGTTGGCCTCGGCGTGTGCCAGCAGGGCCAGCAGGGAGGCCACGCTCACGTCGGCCTCGGCCGGGTGGCGCAGGATCTTCGAGGGGTCGATCGCGTAGACGTTGCTGCGGCCCTCACGCACGTGGGAGAGATAACCGGCCTCTTCCAGATCGGTGATGATCCGCTGCACGGCACGCTCGGTCAGGCGACAGTGCGCCGCGAGGTCGCGGATGCGGACCTGATTGTTGTCGGCGATGGCCGCAAGGACCCGGGCGTGGTTGGTCAAGAACGTCCACCCGGTGTGCGACGTGGTCTGCTCCTCCATGCGCCCACTATAAGACCCCCACCGCCAAAAGAATCACGAATTTCTTTTCAGGTATTGGTTGACGTGATTCGCGGTTCGTACCAAGCTATGGGCCACTCAACGGGCCGAGCGGGGAGGTCGTGCGGTGCTGGACGGCATGGAGCCTTCGACTGGGACGTGGACCTTCCTGCTCACGAACAGCAGTTCGCGGTCCACCCGGATACCGCCATCGGCCCCCGTGGTCGATGTGTTCGATCGTGACGACGGCACCACCGTGGCGGTGTACGGCGAAATCGACTTCGACACCGCCCCGGCCTTCCACGACGCGCTGCGCGCGGCGCTCGACCGCTCGAGCACGGGGCTCGATCTGGAACTCGACTCCCTGACGTTCTGCGACGGGGCCGGTCTCAGGGTGTTGCTGCGCGTGCGACAGCTGGCCCTGGATTCCGGCAGGACCGTGCGCCTGTGCTCGGCCAGCCCACTCGTCGCACGGCTGCTGTGTGTCACCCACACCCACGACCTGTTCACGCAGCCGCCTTCGCACATTCGCCAGCACAGCTGAAGAGGGGCATCCCCATGAACACTGAGACGGCACCGGAGTCCGCACGTCATTCGGTACCTCGGCCCCAGCGCCGACTGATCCAGCGTGCCTGCGCGAACCCCGCCTCCATCGCTCCGCGCGACGCGCGTGAGGTGGGCAAGTACTTCTTCGAGCGCCTCGCCCGCATCGAGGAAGGCACCCGCGAGTACCAGTACGTCCGCAACGCGCTGATCGAGATGAACCTGTCCTTCGTCAAGTACGCCGCCTCCCGCTTCAAGCACCGCGGCCGGGAGGAGATGGAGGACATCATCCAGGTCGGCACCATCGGCCTGATCAAGGCCATCGACCGGTTCGAGCTGTCCCGGGAGGTCGAGTTCACCTCCTTCGCCCTGCCCTACATCACCGGCGAGATCAAGCGGTTCTTCCGCGACACCACGTGGGCCGTCCATGTCCCGCGCCGGTTGCAGGAGGCCCGCGTCGAACTGTCCAAGGCCACCGACGAGTTGCGCAGCCGCCTGGGGCGGCAGCCCACCACGGCCGAGCTCGCCGAACTGATGCAGCTGGAACCGACGGAGATCGCCGAAGCGCAGCAGGCCGCCAACGGCTACAGCGCCGCCTCTCTCGACGCCTCGTTCACCGGCCAGGACGCCGAGAGAGACGAATCCCGGCTCGCCGACGTGATCGGCGTCGAGGAGAACACCTATGAACTGATCGAGAACTACCACTCCTTGGCGCCGCTCATCACCCGGCTCGACGAACGCGACCGGCGGATCATTCACCTCCGGTTCGTCGAGGAGCGCACGCAGAAGGAGATCGCGGAAGCCCTCGGCATCTCCCAGATGCACGTCTCCCGTCTGATCTCCCGCATCCTCGCCACACTGCGCGCCGGCCTCCTGACCACCGCGTAGGAGCCGGGCCGTACGAGCCGGCCGCGGACTCGCGGTGACGAGCGGCCGGGTGTGGCCCGCCCGCTGCCCGTGGCAGCGCGCGGACCACGCCCGGCGTCAGTGGGTGCCAAGCCCTAGGCCCGCTCCTCCGCGAGCTGGCGCAGCAGCTTCTTGTCCGGCTTGCCCGCGTCAGTGAGGGGCAGCGCGTCCACGAAGGTGATGTGGGCCGGCTCGTACATCGGGCCGCGCTGTCCGCGCACCGCGGCCCGCAGCTCCTCGGCCTCCACCGCGACGCCCGGTGCGGCCACGATCGCGGCGTGCACCTGCTCCATGCGGTCGGCGTCCCGCACGCCGAAGACCGCGCTCTGGAGCACCTTCGGTTGCGAGTTGAGCAGGTCCTCCAGCTCGGTGGTGTACACATGGCCGCCGACGACCACGATCATGTCCTTGAGTCGGTCGACGACGGTGATGTAGTTCTCGTCGTCGAGGAAGCCGATGTCGCCGGTGTGCAGCCAGCCGTCCCGCAGCACCTCGGCGGTCAGCTCCGGCTGCTTCCAGTAGCCCGTCATCGTGCCCTCGGAGCGGACGCATATCTCGCCCAGCTCGCCGACCGGCAGGTCCTTGCCGTCGGTGTCGCGGATGGCGACCTCCACGCTCGGCAGCACCTTGCCCGCGGAGCGCATCCGCTCGGGCCGGTCCAGGTCGTGGTTCTCCGGGGTGAGCACGCTGATGCCGCCGGCCTCGTTCTGCCCGTAGAACTGCAGGAGTACGGGCCCGAAGCGGCGCACGGCGTCCGCGATCCGCGCGGGCGACGCCTGGCAGCCGCCGTACGTCAGGCCGCGCAGGCTGCTCAGGTCGCGGTGCTCGGCGTCCGGGTGGTCGAGGAGCTGGTACACCAGCGGCGGCAGCAGGAAGAGGTGGGTGATGCGTTCGCGCTCGATGGTGGCGAGCACCGCGCCCGCGTCGAAGTCCTCGTGCAGGACGACACATCCGCCGCCCTGGATGACGTTGTCCGCCAGCATGCCCGCGGCGTGCGCGAGCGTGGTGCACGCGAGCTGCCGGGGCGACTCCGCTTCCGCGGGGCGTGCTTGGGCCACCATCCGGCGCATCCGGTTGACCTGCTCGAAGGTCGTGACGATGCCCTTGGGGTGGCCCGTCGTGCCGCCGGTGTGCCGGATCGTGCAGATGTCGTCGGGGCGGGCCCGGGAGGCGAACGGCTCGTCGGGCTGCTCGGCGGCGAGCGCCAGCAGGTCCTTCCCGAGCTCGCGCTTGGACTCGCCGAGGACGAGGACGTGCGGTACGGGCGTGCTCTCGGTGACCTCCGCGGCGCGGTCCGCGTACTGCGGGTCGACGATCAGCACCTGGGTCTCGACGTCCTCGACGATCGTCGCCTGCACGTCGGCCGACAGCTTGTTGTAGAGGTGATTGACCCTGCAGCCCACGAGGTTGGCGGCGTAACGGGCCGCGATGGTCTCGGGCAGATTGCCGCTGAGCAGGGTGACGGTCGCCTCGCGCGTGACGCCCTGGGCGGCGATCGCGTGGGCCATGCGGTGCACCAGGGAACGGAACTGACCTGCCGTCAGGCGCCGGTCCTCGTACACCAGGAGCTCGCGGTCCGGGTCGGCCGCCAGTGCGTCGAGGTTGTCCTCGACGAAGGTGCGGAAGGCGTCCCGCGCGTCGGGCGCCGTGTCGGATATCGCCGCGTCGTGCGAAGTGCCCTTGGGCGCCTGGGGTGTTGCGGGGGTGGGGGTGTGTGCGGATGCCTCTGCGGGCATGGATGGTCCTCCTGGGGCCACCGGTCCGCCGGTCTTCGGGCGCGCCGGTGGTGGTGCTCTGTTGGGTGTGGGGGTGGCCGTCCGGGGCCGTCGGCGCAGGACGCCGCGCCCGGCACAAGTGGCGCCCGCCCCGGGTACTTTGGTTGCCCCAGACAACCAAGATCCAGGCTAACCCCCAAGGTCATCCGCACGCGCCTCGGGTTGGCCCGCGCGGACACCCTTGACTCCTTCTTTTCCTTTGTTCTTCCTGGATTTGACCTCTGTATGCCTCAGTGCGACGAGGTGAGTCCCTGTGGCGAGCGCAGTACGAGGAGGGTGATCTCGCTGGGGGCGAAGACGCGGAACGGCGGGCCCCAGAAGCCGGCGCCGCGGCTGGTGTAGAGGAGCGTGCGGGCGCCGTGGTGGGTGAGGCCGGCGAGGGTCGGCTGGTCGAGGCGGACCAAGTGGTGGAAGGGCCAGATCTGGCCGCCGTGGGTGTGTCCGGAGAGCTGTAGGTCGACGCCGTGGGCCGCCGCGCGGTCGACGAACTTGGGCTGATGGGCGAGGAGCAGCACCGGCAGTTCTGGGTCGGCGCCGTGCAGGGCTCCGTCGAGGTGTGCGCGGTGGCCCGCGAGGCCGGAGGACTCGGCGGTGACGTCGTCGACACCGGCGACCACGAGGGTGTCACCACCGCGTTCGAGCAGCAGATGACGGTTGCGCAGCGGCTCCCAGCCCAGTTCGTCCATCAGGTCGACCCAGCCCTGGGCCTCGCTGTAGTACTCGTGGTTGCCGGTGACGTACACACGCGCCCGCGTCGCCCGCACGGTGCCCAAGGGGGTGGCCTGGGCGCGACGGCGTTCGGCCGTGCCGTCCGCGATGTCGCCGGTGTGGCACACCACATCGGCCTCCAGGGTGTTCACCGTCTCGCAGAGCCGTTCCGACCATCGGGCGCGGTCGAGCGGACCGTAGTGGGTGTCCGTGATCAGGACGACCCGGGTGCCGTCCAACCCGGCTCCCAGGCGCGGCAGTTGCACGTCGAGCCGACGGATCCGGGGCACGCGGCGTGCCTCGACGTACCCCCAGGCGAGCAGTGCGGCGGTGACACCGAGGACGGCCCAGGTGACGATGCGCGCCCGGTCCTCGCCGTCGCCGACACCCGCCGCGACCAGCGCGAGCCGCAGCACGACCCCCAGCAGCACGGACCATGTGAACAGGACCCAACCGCTGCCCAGCAGCGTGTCACCGACGATCGCCGCCGGGTCCTGCTGGCGTCGCCCGTGGCCGCGCATCATCGCGAACGGCATGCCGATCAGGCCGAGGCCGAACAGTGCGGTGGCGGTCAGGGTGACGGGCAGCGGCCAGTGCTGACCGCCGTACAGAAGGACCCAGCACGGCACGGCCCACAGCAGGACGGGGGCGATCAGCGGGATGTAGCGCATCATGCGCCGCAGTCGGCTCGGCGGCTCCTCCGGCTCCTTGTCGGCGGCGGATCGGGCATCACTGGCGTCGCTGGTCTCGGTCACGCTTCCCCTCCAGTTCCGGAGCTTCTCGGAGAGCCCATTGTCCGCCGCCGGGGGAGGGGACGGCGTCCGGGGCGCCCCGCCGCGAGCGGCTCCAGTAGCATCGCCGCCATGCGGCCTGCCCATTACACCGATGAGGATCTGGAGCAGCACTCGCTGCGCCGACGTGTTGCCGACGACGGGCAGCGGTCCGGGTTCGAGCACGATGTGGACCGGATTCTGTACTCGACGCAGTGGCGGGCGCTCGCGGGCAAGAGTCAGGTCGTCGCGAGCAGTGAACTCGGCGCGTACCACACGCGGCTCACCCACTCGATGAAGGTCGCGCAGCTGGGGCGGCGCATGGCCGAGCGGCTCGAGCGGCGGTACGGCGGGCCGAACCCGGCGCTCGTCGAGGCGGCCTGCATGGCGCACGACATCGGGCACCCGCCGTTCGGCCATGCCGGAGAGACGGCGCTCCGCGCCACGATGGACGAGCTGCACGCCGGGCACGGCGTCCTCGACAGCTTCGAGGGCAACGCCCAGACCCTGCACATCCTCACCTTCCTTGCCGCCCACAAGTACGCGGGTCACCGCGGCCTGCACCTGTCCCGGGCCTGCCTGGACGCGGCCACGAAATACCCGTGGGAACGCGCCCCGCGCGACGTCGACCCCGCGCGGCACGCGAAATGGGGTGTCTACGCGGTCGATCGGGAGGCGTTCCGCTGGGTGCGGGCCGGGCGGGACGACGACGCGGTGCCCGTCGAGGAGCAGGTGATGGACTGGGCCGACGACGTCACCTACGCCTGCCACGACGTGGAGGACTTCTACCGCGCCGGGCTGATCCCGCTGGCCGCGCTGTTTCCGCCGCCCGGGGCCGCGGGCGGTGACACCGAGCGCGAGACGCGGCGCTTCCTGGACTACGTCGCGGCCAAGCGCCACCGCGTGGGCGCCGGCTTCGACCGTGACGAGGCGCTCCAGATCCTGGCCGACATCGCGAAGGCGCTGTCGATCGCCAAGCCGTACGGGGGCCGCCACGCGGACGATGTCGCCCTCAACGCCCGTACCGCCAAGCTGATCGACCACTTCACGCGCGACATCGACCTGGAGATCGGCGGTGCGGCCGCGATCCGGTACGGCGCCCGACTCGTCGTCCCCGCCGAACGCCGAACCGCCTGCGAGCTGCTCAAGGAACTCGTCTGGTGCTACGTCATCGACCGCCCCGCCCTGGCCACCCAGCAGCACGGCAAGCGCCGCATCGTGTCCCAACTGCTGCGTTGGACCTACGAATCCCCGCACCTGCTGCCCACCGACCGGGCCGAGGAACTCGACCTCCACGGCGACCCGCTGCGCGCCGCCGCCGACCACGTAGCCTCGCTCACCGAGGGCCAGGCCGTCGCCCTCCACCGGCGGCTGTCCGGCGTCGGCCTCGGGTCCGTGACCGACGGCGACTGGCTCTGACCGAACCGAAAACGTGCTGGAGAGGGATGTGTTGATCACCGTCGACGATGTGGAAGCCGAAGCCGAGCGGATCGCCGGGTATGTCGTCAGGACGCCTACGGTGCCGAGCCCCGGGTTGTCCGCACTGTTGGGCGCACCCACCACCGCGAAGCTGGAACTGCTCCAGCGCACCGGCTCGTTCAAGGCCCGGGGCGCCACCGCGAGGCTGCTCACGCTCAGCGGTACCGAGCGCGCCGCGGGCGTCGTCACGGTCAGCGGGGGAAACCACGGCATCGCCCTGGCGGTCATGGCGGGCATGCTGGACGTCAAGGCGACCATCGTGATGCCCCGCAGCGCGCCCGCCAGTGCCAAGGGCATCGCGGAGGCCGCGGGGGCGAGCGTGCACATCGCCGACACCATGGACGACGCGTTCGCTCTGGTCGACGAGTTCAAGGACGCGGGGCTCACGCTGGTCCACCCCTTCGACGACCCCACCGTCATCGCCGCCCAGGGCACGGTCGGCCTGGAGTTCGCACAGGACGCCGGGGAACTCACCGACGTCCTCGTCAGCATCGGTGGCGGCGGACTGATCTCCGGCGTCGCCACCGCGCTGCGTGCACGCCGCCCCGGGATCCGGATCTGGGGCGTCGAGACCGAAGGCGCCCGCGCCATGTCGGCGGCCCTGGACGCCGGGCGGCCGACGCCGGTCGAGCTGTCCTCGATCGTCTCGACGCTCAGCGCACCCAGCGCCTCCCGGCTCACCTACGAGCACGCGTCGGAGCTGCTCACCGATGTCCTCACGGTGACTGACGCCGAGGCCGTCCAGGGCACCCTCGACCTGGCCGACCACGCGAAGGTCTGGGCCGAGCCGGCCGCCGGTTGCCTGCTGCCCGCCGCCCGTCAGGTCCTGGAACGCGTAGGCGAGGGGGCCGAGCTCGGCCTGGTGATCTGCGGAGGCAACACGACGACCTCGGACGTGGCGGCCTGGGCGCAGCGCTTCGGGCTCTCCTGACACCAGGCCGGACGACCTGGCCGGACGTGCGGACTCCCGTCAGCGCAGGCCGGCGAACAGGTCGGTCTCGGGTACGTCCGCGCCCGTGGTGTCCTTCACCCGGACGAAGGTCTCCAGACCCATCAGGTCGCCGAACCGCTCCTTGCCCATCTTGAGGAAGAAGATGTTCTCGCCCTGGCTGGCGTGCGCGGCCAGGGAGTCGAACTTCT
This sequence comes from Streptomyces sp. NPDC051684, assembly GCF_044453445.1. NCBI lineage: Bacteria > Bacillati > Actinomycetota > Actinomycetes > Kitasatosporales > Streptomycetaceae > Streptomyces > Streptomyces sp. NPDC051684. The sequence continues at coordinate 79,029 of NZ_JBITCS010000025.1, forward strand.
GGTCACTGAACGCGGCGGTGTCCACCCACGTGGTGATCTGGTCGTCCGGGAGACCGATGTCGGCCAGCGCGGCGGCCTCGGCGGGGTCCGGCTCCGGCATGTCCTCGTTGAACTCGCGCATGATCTCGCCGAACCGCTGCATGCCCGAGTGGGGCATCGTCGTCCAGTACACCTTCGGCGTGAAGTCGATGATCTCCAGTGCCGCCATGGTGATGCGGTTGGCCTGGATGTGGTCGGGGTGGCCGTAGAAACCGTTCTCGTCATAGGTGACGACCACATCGGGTCGGTAGTGGCGCATCAGCTCCGCGAGCCGGGCGGCGCCCACCTCCACGGGGGTCTGCCAGAAGGAATCGGGCGCCTCGTTGCTCGGCCAGCCGATCATCCCGGAGTCGGCGTAGTCCAGCGTCTCCAGGTCGCTGATCTTCAGGACCTCGCTGCTGGTCTCGAGTTCCTGGCGGCGCATCTTGGCGACGGCCGCCGGATCGTGCCCGGGTTCGCCGGGCTTGATGCCTCCCGGCCCGTCACCGCAACCGCCGTCGGTACAGGTCACGAGCACCGTACGGATGCCTTCCGCCGCATACCGGGCGAGGACCCCTCCCGTGCTGGTGGCCTCGTCGTCGGGGTGGGCGTGCACGGCCATGAGGGTCAAGGGTCGGTCGGTCATGAAAGCGTCCTCCTGCGGAAACGTGTCTGGTCCGGGCGCGCGGCGCATGCCGGGCCCCCGGCCCCTCGGCTGTGCAACCGCGTGGGACGCGCCGACTGTTCCCGAAGTGACCGATTCGACGTTTCCGGTGTCGATCCGACCTCGACCCCGGCTCGGATGTCGTACGCCTCAGGCCGTCCGGCCCCCGTCGGCGACGAAGTCGGCGGACACCTCCGCGGGCCTGCCGGGGCGGGGGATCGGCAGTGGGCGACCGCCCCGCCGCCGGCCCGTGTCTCCTCGCTGATCATCGCGGTGTCGATGGCACCGGGACAGATGCAGTTGACACGGATTCCGAGCGGGCCCAGCTCGTTGGCCGCCGACCGGGAGCGGTGTCACCGCCTGGATGCCGAGCACCGGGCCCACGAGGTTGACGAGCACGTCGACCCGCCCGAGCCGCTCCCGGACCTGCTCCACGGTGTCCCGCCAGGCGTTCTCGCTCCCGACGTCGAGCGCGAACGCGAGTGCCCGGGGGCGTCGATCTCGTCGGCGACGGCGCCACGAGATCGACCGCATCCTGGCGAAGGGCGCGTACCTGCCGCTGCCCCGGACCGAGCCCGTCAGGTCAGCTCCTCGGCGAGCAGATCCATGAGCAGCCCGTCCTCCCAGACACCCGTCCGGTGGTTGCGCCAGTACGCCCGCATGACCCCCACGGGCTTGAAGCCGACCTTCGTGTAACTGCGGATCGCGACGGTGTTGGCCGCGGCGAGGATCGCGTCCTCGCCGTCGGCCACTGGTCGCAGGAGGACCTTGTCCCCGTTCAACTCCATGTCCCGCATTCTCCCTTGCCCCGGGCGAAACCGCGTCCGCCGACGGCCCTGTCGTCGGAATCCCGCGGAATGAGAAAGGGCACGGCGCCGGCCGCGCGTCTACAAGTGGGCCACCACCGTCTTGCCGCCCGGTGGGTGGGGGACGGTTTGCCAGTGGGTGCACAGGGTTGAGACGAGGAGCAGGCCGCGGCCGCCCGTGGGGAGTGGGGTGTTCGTCGGTGAGGGGTCGGGGAGGAGGTCGCCGCGGGCGTCGGTGATCTCGATGCGGAGGTGGTCGGGCGCGGCGGCGTCGGTGAGTGTCAGGCGGAAGTCGCGGCCGGGGAGGCGGCCGTGCGTGACGGCGTTGGCGGCGAGTTCCGCGACGACGAGTTCGGCACGCTCCGTGAGGTCGGGGCAGGCGTCCCAGGAACGCAGCGTGGTGACGGTGAGGCGTCGGGCGAGGCGGGCGCCCCGGGGTGTCGAGGGCAGGAGTGTCGTGAAGGTGTGGGCTGGGGTGGTGAGTTGGGGCGCCGTGTGGTGGTTCATGGGGGGCAGCCTGGTGGGCGTGGGGCCGTGGGGGCGAGTGCCGAAGCGCGTACGGGCGGTGAGCGTACGGGCGCGTGGGGTGGACAGTACGCGGGGTGACTCGTCACTCTGAGTGCATTCAACGCGGGGAGCCGTCGCGATGCGGCGCGGAGGAAGGGGCGGCGTATGAACGGCGTCGAAGAGGTCGAGGTCGAGCGGGAGCCCCAGCCGTCGGACAGTCTGCGCACGTTCGGCGCGGTCGTCCAGGCCCTGCGCGAGCACGCGGGGCTGAGCAGGGACGAGCTGGGGGCGCGGGTCCGGTACTCGAAACACACCGTGGAATCGGTGGAGTTGGGGCGGCGGATGCCGGACGAGGCGTTCGTGCGGCGGGCCGAGGAGGTGCTCGGCAACACGGGCGCCCTGTGCAGGGCCGCCCGGCATCTCACGCGCGGGGAGGCGGGGCTCGCCGCGTGGTTCCGGCGGTGGGCGCGCCTGGAGCGGGAGGCGGCGAGCCTGTGCACGTACGAGTGCCGCCTGGTGCCGGGGCTGTTGCAGTCCAGGTCGTACGCGCGGGCGGTCTTCGAGGGCACCATTCCGCTGCGCACCGACGAGGAGTTGGAGGCCCAGTTCGTCGCCCGGATGGAGCGGCAGACGATGATGCGGGAGCGGCCGACCGTGCCGTTCGGCTTCATCGTCGAGGAGCATGTGTTCCGGCGGCGGTTCGGCGACGCGGACGCGATGCGGGAGTCGTTCGACCATGTGCTGGAGCTGAGCGCGCCGCGCAATGTGACGCTGCAAGTGGTGCCGATGGAGGGCGGGTTGCATGCGTGCCTGGACGGGCCGGTGCGGATTCTGGAGACGGGCGAGGGGCGTCGGCTCGGCTACTCGGAGGGGCAGCAGAACGGGCGGTTGATCTCTGACCAGAAAGAGGTGAGTGTGCTGTGTCAGCGCTATGACACACTGCGCTCGCAGGCCCTGAACCCCAAGGAATCGCGGGCCCTGCTGGAGCGACTGCGAGGAGAGCTATGAGCAGCGTGACGAGTGAACTCGCCTGGTTCAAGTCCAGCTACAGCGGCAGCCAGGGCGACGACTGCGTGGAGATCGCCGTCGCCCAACAGGCCGTCCACGTACGGGACTCCAAGGATGTGCGCCTCCCGGCCCTCGCGGTGGGGGCGGCGGGCTGGGGACGGTTCGTGGGGTTCGTGGCGGGGCGCTGAGGGAGGGGCGGGCCCTCGACGGCCACCGCGTGCGGGTGCGTTACGCGTGGGCGTACGCGGGCTCCGTGGTGAAGGTGACCGTCGTGCGTGCGGACTCGACGTCGTGGGCGTTCGTCGCGAAGATCCTCAGCGTGTGCCGGCCCGTGGGCCAGGCGGTGTCACGTGTCCAGGCCCAGGAGCCGTCGGCGCCGACGCCCGTCCTGCCGACGTAGCGGCCGTTCTCCCAGAACTGCACGGTGACGGCTCCGCGAGCCGTGCCCGCGAAGTGTCCGGTGTCGGCGGGGGATTCCACCACCGGTGCGGCGACCCAGGTGCCGGGGGCGGCGGTGGCTTCGAGGTGGGTGTCGAGGGCCGTGCGGTCGGCCGCGGGGTCCTCGTAGCCGTTGCGTACGAAGCCGATCCGCGGGGCGATGCCGTCGATGAGGAGGTTGACGATGCCCATGATGACGGGGACGTTTCGGCCCGCCACGCGTGTGTGGTCGGGGACGAAGGGCGAGTCCGTGAAGACGAAGTTGAAGTTGTCGTAGCCGTCGAACTCCAGCAGGTGGGGCCTGACTTGGGAGGCGTACTGCGCGTCGGAGGGTGAGGAGAACAGGTAGATGTTCGCGCCGGTGTTGCGCTTCGCGCGCACCAGCTCCGGCAGGGAGGCGTCCAGCGCCCGCACGGCGTCGTCCCCGAACGCGTCGCCCATCATGGAACGGGCCGTCGTGGGATGCACCTGCTGTACGTAGGTCCCGATGGAGAACTGCGGTGCGGCGGCCACGATGTTGCGGAAGCCGTACGCCAACCCGAAGTAGAGTGCCGCGCTCGCGCCCTTTGAGCTGCCCAGCAGAGTGCAGTCGTCGTGCGTGAGGCCGAGGACGTCGAGGAAGCGGTCGATGGTGGCGGCGACGGACCGCTCGACGCCGCGGTCTCCCTCACGGGACAGGTAGTAGCTGTTGTGGCCGTCGAAACGGTCGCGGATCCACAGGACGTTGGCGCGCAGGTTGTCCAGGACACCGTTCGACCAGCCGTAGTCCTGTGGGGCGTCGAAGTTGGCGAAGACGACGACGAGGTGTCGGTTGCCGTTCCTGGCCGGGCGGAACCGGTATTCGACGGGGAGTTCGCCGGAGGTGTCGGTACCGGTGTGCATGGTCGCCATGGGGAGGGTCCTCTGCTGGGAAGTCCGTGAGGGGGAGGGGAAGGGCCGTGGTCAGGCCGCGATGCTGTGGCCGGGGTGCGGCGCCGGGGCGGGCCGTCCGGTGGCGCGGCCGGCGGCGGTCAGCATCCGGTCGGTCACGCGGACCGCCGCCTCGCCGTCGTCCAGGTCGCAGAACTGACGCTGGAACCGCCGGTACGCGAGGTCGTACCGGTCGCGCAGCCCGTCGACGTCGCGGATGGAGGCGATCAGCTCCTCCGACGTGGCCAACAGCGGGCCAGGTGCCTGCTGTTCGAAGTCGAAGTAGAAGCCGCGGAGCGTGTCCCGGTAGTGGTCGAGGTCGTAGGTGAAGAACAGCATCGGACGGCCGGTGTTCGCGAAGTCGAACATCAGCGAGGAGTAGTCCGTGACCATCACATCGGTGATCAGCATCAGGTCGGCCATGTCCGAGTAGTCGGTGACGTCCCAGACGAAGCCGTCCCCCGCGCCGGGCACCGGGTCGATCACGTTGGGGTGGCGGCGGACCAGCAGGACATGGTCGTCGCCGAGCTTGCGGCGGGCGTCCTCCAGGTCGACACGGAAGTCGAGCCGGTACTTGCCCGGGCCGTAGGCGAGGTGGTCCCGCCACGTGGGCGCGTACAGCACGACGCGCTTGCCCGCGGGCAGTCCGAGCCGACGCCGCACCTGCTCGGCGCGTTCGGCGCCTTCGGGGCGGTGGTGGATGTCGTTGCGCGGATAGCCGGTCTCCAGCAGCTCGCCCTCGAAGCGGAAGGCGCGGCGCATGATCGGCGTGGAGAAGGAGTTGGGCGAGACCAGCATCGACCACTGGGCGACCTCGGTGGGCAGCTGCTCCAGGTAGCCGTTGTCCGCGAAGTGCAGGGTGTCGATGTCGTGGGCGATCTTCTTCAACGGGGTGCCGTGCCACGTCTGCACCACGATCTGGTCCTCGCGGCGGCGGAAGAACCGGGGCAGGTGGTTGTTGTAGACGAGGAAGCGGCTGCGGGCCAGCGCCTCGTGCCACTCCGGCGACCACATGCGGACGGCCTTGGCGCCCGCCGGCACTTCGAGCTGGTCGTCGCGCACGACCCAGAGCAGTTCCAGGCCGGTGCCGCGCCGGACCAGTTCGTCGAAGACGGCGCGGGGGCTGCCCGAGATCTGGGTGCCGCGGAAGCTGTCGAAGAGCACGGCATCGCGCAGCGGCTGCTTGCGGCAGGCCGGATAGTGCTTCCTGCGCAGCAGCTTCTGGCGGTACGGGCCGCGGCCCTCCACCGGCATCCCGGTGCGGGCGAGCAGGGTGAACCGGTCGTGCCACTGCGTCTGCACGGCGTAGTCACGGCCGTTCACGTCGGCCGACACGGGCATCGTGGCGATGAGGTCGCGGTGCACCTTCATCGGAACGTCGAGCGGGGCGGCGTCGCCGGGCTGCACCACGCGGAAGCCGAAGTCCCAGCGTCCCGTGGCGAGCGCCGCCGTGCCGTTGACGCTCTCCACGTGGGTCGGGTCGACGCGTACCTGGAAGCGGCCCGCTACGCAGCGCACGGGGAAGCGGAGTTCCTCGCGCTTGGACCGCGGGCTCACCACGAGGCGGAGCTGGTCGCGCTGTTCCTCGGACAGGCCCTCGTAGCCGGGGAAGTGGCCTTCGACGGTGAGGGTTCCGTCCTCGTCCCAGACGCAGGAGTCGGCCACCGGGGCGGCGGCGCGCTCGAAGAACACCAGGAAGCCCTGGGCGTTGCGGTGCACCACGGCCTCGCGGTCCACGGCGCCCGCGCCGTCCCTGGCCGGAGCGGGGTAGGTGCCGTCGGACACGTCGGGGTTGACGACGGGGTACAGGGGGCGCTTGCGGCCCGGGATGTGCAGGGTGGTCTTCCAGCCGGTCACGCCCGACGTCGAGGACCCGGGCCCGGAGCCGCCGTCGTGGTGGACACCCGAGGGGGCCAGCTCGGTCAACGGCACGCGTACCCGGAAGTGGCACCAGCCCTTGCCGCCGGGGGTGAAGACGGCTGGCCCCTCGTGCAGGCCCGCGCCGCCGAGGCTGCTCAGCCGCAGCGTTCCCCTCTCGGGCGTCTCGTCGAGCAGCGCCACACCGCGCAGTTCCACATGGTCGCCGCGCAGGCTGTGGGCCTCGATCCGGCAGCGGACCCGCTCGACCCGGATCTTGAGCGAGCCGTCGACGAAGAGCGGCACGACGCGGGTGTTCTTCTCCACGTAGAACGGCGCCGGGTGGGAGGCCGTGCAGTTGTCGCCCGCGATGATGCCCTTGCGGCGGTACAGGCCGCGGCTCACCGTCCCGACGCCCACGTCCCAGACGCCCTCGACCCACTTGCCGCCGCGCTTGAGGCGCCGCGGGTCGACCGTCGCCTCGAACCCCGCCCAGTCGTAGTTGTAGCGGCTCTGGTTCGAGTACTCGGTGGCTTCCGGGGTGTAGCTCGTCCGGGCCCGCACGAGCTGGGGGCGGCGGCCCAGCTTCTTGTTGCGCAGGGCGAGGACCTTGACGGTGTGGTGGTGCTTGTGGATGTTGAGGTTGTGGACGTAGGCGCGTCCCGCGAGCTTCAGCTTGCCGTCCTCCCAGTGGGCCGAGGCGAGCGAGGAACGCATCGTGAACTCACGGCTCAGGCGGTACGCGCTCCGGGGCACGCCCACGGAGCGGTCGCCGAGGAACGGGTAGTCGAGGTACCGGCGGAAGCGGCGGCGCACCGGGATGGGTCCGCTGCGGCGCTCGAACTCCAGCACCTCGAGGAGCTCGCTCATCTTGCGGGCCCGCACCAGATGCCACTTGACGCGAGTGGTGGCGGGAAGCCCGTCGATGACGGCGGGGTCCGTGGTGGCCAGATAGGCGTTGGCGTGCTCCAGGAAGTGGGCGCGGCACTCCTCGTCGGCCTCGGGCATCGCATTGAGGTGGTGCATGAGGTCGACACCGATCGCGGCCTCGTCGTAGCGGCGCTTGTGCTCCGCGAACTCCGACTCCGTGCGGCTGCCGAGGTACTCGCTCACCTCCCGCACCGCGGCGATGCGGTCGCGCACATTGGTCAGCGCATGGTTGGCCTGCGTGATCGAGGGGGCTGCGCCCCCGTCGCGGCGGCGCCAGAAGTAGACGGGGGTGCTGACCACGTCGACGGCCGCGGCGCTGTAGTGGGCGTAGAGGTTGACCCAGATGTCCTCGTAGAGCACGCCCTCGGGGTACGTGATCCGCATGCGGTCCCAGAACGAGCGGCGGAAGACCTTGTTCCACACCGTGCGGTCGTACATCAGGTCCGGGTCGCGGGTGATGTGGGTGCGCCGCCGGTCGCGCTTGAGGTGGGCGTGGTGGAGGTTCGAGGGCCACACCGCGTGCGAGTTCATCATCCGCACGTTGCCCGACACGAAGTCGGAGCCGCTGTTCTCGAGCGTGCTGATCAGCAACTCGTGGGCGTAGTCCGGGATGACGTCGTCACCGTCCACGAAGGCGAGGAACTCGGCCTCGGGATCGGCCGCCCGGATCGCCGCGTTCCGGGCGTGCCCCGGCCCGTGCGCCTCCTGCCGGATCAGCCGGAAGCGCGGGTCCCTGCGGCAGTGCTCGGCCGCCAGGTCCGCCGACCCGTCGGTGGACCCGTCGTCGACGAGGATGGCCTCGAAGTCCTCGAAGGTCTGCGACGAGATGGACCGCAGGCACTCCTCCAGGTACTGCTCGACGTTCTGGAACGGTACGACGATGCTGAGCCGCGGTGACATGGACGGGTCGCCCCTCGCTCTGTCGTGGACTGTCGCGGGCGGATCGCCTTGCGACGTAGTCGACTCTGAGCGCGTCGGGGGGCAGCGAGGTCGTGGGAAGGTTGCGCGACGGTTGCAGCGGGACGGGCGGGGGAGGAGGGGACCTTGGGCCCGGGTCCTACGCCTGGTGGGAGCCGGGTAGTACGTACCGGTAGCCCACGCCGCGCACGGTCTCGATGGGGGCCTTCTCGCCGGTGGCGCCCTCGATCTCCCGGCGCAGGCGCAGCACGGCGTACTTCACCTTGTGCGCGTCGCCGTCCTCGCCGGGACGGCCGCGCCAGGCGCGGTGCAGCAACTGTTCCGGTGTGAGCACCTGGCCAGGATTGCGGGCGAAGGCGTGCAGCAGGTCGAATTCGAGCGCGGTCAGCGGCACGTACTGGCAGCCCATGGTCACCTCGCGGCTGGCGAGGTCGAGCCGGAGGCAGCCGTCCTCGAGGAGCTGCTCGGACGGTGACACGGGCGTCGCGCGGCGCAGCCGGGCCATGATCAGGGCATTGGACAGGCCGTCGGGCATGCCGAGCCAGAGCACGTCGTCGGCGCCGGATTCCAGGGCCCGCACGGCTTCCGCGGTGTCGAAGCTCCGGGTGGCCACCATGACGCGCAGGTCCTCGGTCATCTCCCGCACCCGCCGGAGCACCTCCCAGGGCCCCGGATCCCGCACGCCGAGACCGAGGACGAGCAGGTCGGGCTGGTAGCGGTACAGGTCACGCAGCGTGTCGTGACCGCTGTGCACCAGACGGTACGAGAAACGGGGGTCGTCCAGCTCGCTCAGCCATTCCAGGCGCACGTCGTGCGCCGCCGCCACCAGAAGCAGCGGCAGCGCCCGTCCGCGCGTACCGTGCCGGGGTGCGGATGCCGTCATACCCCACATGCTCGGGCCACCGTCACCGTGTGTCGAACGGACCGGTCCGGTAGGAGGTGGCCGGGCGTCGACGGCGCTGGTGTACCAGGGGGCGCGGGCGTCCTTACGCCCCCGGCCGGTACCTCCGCTCCACGTGCCCCTTCAGATCCTCCGGATAGAAGTACACCGGGCGCAGGTCGCCGCTCGCGTAGCGCTTCACCTGGTCGCCGAAGTGCGGGGATTCCGGGTGGCCGCTGGCGCCGCCTGCCGTGATCGCCCAGGCCCGGAGCCTCGGGCCGAATTCGACGACGGCCACGAAGCTGTTTCCGCTCGTGCCGTAGTAGCGCTTCGTTCCGGGGTAGCGCTTCGCGCCGAAGGAGGCGAGGGAGCCCCACTGGGCAGAGGTGAAGGGGACCGGGTAGCTGGGCTTGGCGTCGTCGAAGGTCTGGGTGACGGCGCCGTCGTTGCGCTGGTAACGGTTGATCTCGGACCACGGGACCCGCCAGCCGCCGAAGTCCTGCGTCAGGCGGTCGACCGCAGATTCGAGCGCGTCGACGCGCTGGGCGTCGGTGGCGCGGTCGGCCATGTAGTCCCAGACCGAGAGGTGCGCGTCCGCCGCCGCCTTGGAGACCAGGGCCCAGAGCGCCTCGCCCCAGAAGACCGCCAGTGAGGTCGCCGTCGACTTGGCCGACCAGCGGTGGTCCCAGTCGCGCAGCAGGTCCGTCGGGGCCGCGAGCTTCTTCTTGCGGGCGCTGCCCGCCGGCAGCTTGTCCGACGCCTTCACCAGTCCGGGCAGGAGCCGGGCGAACGCCGTCAGGTACGGGTCGAAGGCGCCCTCGATGAGGGTCTGCGGGGTGAAGTCGTCCCGCGAGGTCAGGACGCGGATCGCGTGCGGGCCGCGCGGGTTCTCGCCCGCCTTGTCGAAGTAGCGCGGGTAGTCGGAGGCGTGCGGACTGTCCGCACCGGCCGCCGTCCAGGGCCAGTTGTTGCTGTTGAACGCCCAGCCGCTCTTCGGGTTCACCGCCTGCGGCATGCTGTCGAGGGTGTGCAGGCCGTGCCAGTCGGTGGCCGGGTCGCTGCCGTCGACGGGCTTCATGTAGTCGAAGCGGTCGTCACGGACCGGCATGAACTGCGGCATCAGGAAGGCGATGTCACCCTTCGAGTCCGCGAAGAGGGTGTTGTTGGAGCTGTTCGCCTTCAGCTCCGCGACCTTCAGGTACTCGGCGTAGTCGCGGGTCGTGGTGCGCAGATAGCTCTGCTTCAGGGCCTCGACCGGCTTGTTCATCAGCGCGCAGGCGATCCACTTGCCGTCCGCCTCGCGCACGATCGGGCCGTGGTGGGTCGCGTACGTCGTGAAGGTGTGGTGCTCCGTGCCGCCGCTGTCCGTGCGGCAGGCCAGGGTGATGTCGTGGCTGGTGACCGGGCGGCGGTCCTTGCCGTAGCGGTAGGTGTACGTGCCGTCCGACGCGCGGTCGACCGTCTCCGCGAACTCGTCGATGTTGTCGACGCCGCTCGACGTGTGCATCCAGCCGGTGTGCTCGTTGAACCCCTGGTAGATGAAGAACTGGCCCCAGGTCGCGGCGCCGTAGACGTCGAGACCCTCCTCGCTCGTCACATGCTGTTCCGCGCGGAAGAAGAAGCTGGTGTGCGGGTTGATGAGGAGGAGCGCGTTGCCGTCGCGGGTGTGGCTGGGGGCGATCGACATGCCGTTGGAGCCGGACGGTTCGCGGAACTTCAGGCCGCGTTCCTCCTCCGTCATGGGGACCTCGCGCCCCGCGTAGAACGCCTCCAGTTGGCTGAGCGCCACCGACTCGATGTCGCCTCCGATGCTCCCCTCAGAGAAGCTCAGCGGCATCCACGGCTCGAAGTGGGTGAGCACCCGGGGGTGTACGTCGGGGTGGGAGGCCAAGAAGTAGTTCAGGCCGTCGGCCCAGCCGCGCATCAGGGCGCGCAGCCACGAAGGGCACTTCGCGTACTGCTTCTTCAGGTCCTCCGGGTCGATGAACAGGCGTTGGCGCAGGTCCTGCCAGAGCGCGCTCTCGCCCTCGGACTCGGCGAGGCGGCCGAGGCTCACCAGGTAGTTGCGCTCGATGCGGTTGAAGTCGTCCTCGGCCTGCGTGTACATCATCCCGAACACCGCGTCGGCGTCCGTCCTGCCGACGACGTGCGGGATGCCCCAGTCGTCGCGGGTGATCGTCACCCGGGCGGCCTGTCTTTTCCAGCGGGCGAGATCCGCGGGGGAGGAGGCGGCGGGGGCGGCGGTCGCGAGGCCGGTGGGCAACGTTGTCGCGGCGACGGCCAGCGTGGCCGCCCCGCCGATCACCCGGCGGCGGCTCGGGCCGTTGTGCTGCGTGTGCTCTGCGTGACTCATGCGGTGCTCCACCTTCGTCAGGGCCGTGCGGGGGGTGGGGACGTGTCCACGGTGCGACGGGTCGAGACTAAGAACCTCCCGGGCGATGATCAACAGTGCGGACGGGACCGGTCGTTGCCGGTTGCCGCGCCCGTGCTCACCCTCGCGGAGCGATGTCGGTCCGCGCCCGGGTGACGATGCTGTCCTCCCAAGTCCGGAGCGCTCGGGGGGACTCATTCATGACATGGAACGTTCCGCTCGTGGTCCGTGGGCCAAAGGCCGTGGCGTCCCGGACGGAGACCGCGCCCGTCGTGGTGCGGCGCGTCGCGGGCTGTGTGGTGATCGAGGTGCGCGCGGCGATCGGCCCCGCCGTGGAGGCGCGGATCGGGCGGGTGCTGCACGGGGCCATCCGGCCGGGCGGCGCGGGGGTCGTGGTCGACCTGCGGCAGGTGAGTGATCTGGGGGTCAGCGGCCTGAGCGTGCTGCGGCTCGCCCGGCTGCTCGCCGCGCAGCGCGGCGTGGCGTTCGGCTTCGCCGGAGAGCTCCGTCCGGTGCCCGAACTGCCGCCGGGCTGAGGCCACTTCAGGCGGTACGTCCACGGGGTGCCGGCCCACGACCGGGTGTCACTCACCCGCAGCGGAGGGTGCCGGGCGCGCAGCCGCCTGCTTCGGTCGCGGCATGGTCGAGGCGAGTACGGACGGCGCGGTGGCGGTGGTCGGCCGGATGGCGCGGGGAGCGTTCGGGGTGCTGGGTGTGCTGGGGAAGGCGCCGCGGGCGGTGGTCCGGCGGTCGGTCGGGGTGCTGCTCGACTGCCTGGACCTGGACGAGCTGGTCGAGCGCGTGGACGTGAACCGGGTCGCCGCCAGGGTGGACGTGAACGCGATCGCCGCGCGGGTGGATGTGGGGCGGGTGGCCGCGCGAGTGGATGTGAACGCGGTCGCGGACCGGGTGGACGTGGACCGGGTGGCGCGGCGCGTGGACGTGGACGCCGTGGCCGACCGGGTGGACGTCGACCGCATCGCCGCCAGGCTCGACGTCGACGCCGTGCTCGTGCGGTTCGACCTGGTGGGGATCACACGTGGGGTGCTGCGGGAGATCGATCTCGGGAGGATCGTGCGGGACACCGGGGGAGGGCTCACCGTGGAGGCGGTCGACGCGGTGCGGCTGCTCGGGCAGCGCGGGGACCGCGGCGTCAGCCGGTTCGCCGACAGGATGTTGCGGCGGGCCGAGAGCAGGGACGAGCCATCGCCATGACCGGCGGGCGGGAAGCCGCCGGCATCGTCTCGCGCGGACTCGCCGCCCTGGTCGACGCGTTCGTGCTCGCTCTGATCGGGCTGGTCGTCGAAGTCGGCGCCGGCTGCGCCCGGTTGATGGTCGTCGGGCCGCCTTTCCAGCTTCCGGACGTTCCCAACTGGCTGTCCGGGCCCGTTGGTTGGGGCCTGGCGGTCTGCTATCTCGGTGGTTCGTGGACGGTGGTCGGGGCCACGCCCGGCGCCCGGCTCCTCGGCGTGTGCGTGACGGACCGGGCGGGACGGCGGCTGCGGGCGCCGCGTGCCCTCGCGCGGGCCGCGCTGTCGGTGAGCTTTCCCCTGGGGCTGTTCTGGATCCCGTTCAGCAGACGCCGGGCGGCGTTGCAGGACCTGGTGGTGCGGTCCACGGTGTCGTACGACCGCGATTACGGCTGAGGATCCGTCGACGGTGCCGGTGGGGTGCGTGGCAGCAGCGCCGCCGCCCAGAGGCCGCCGAGTCCGATCACCGCGAGGACCACGAGTGCGACGGCGTAGGGGCCGACGGCCGGATCGGCGACGAGGATCGTGCCGGCGAGCGCGGTGCCCACGGAGGAGCCCAGGTTGGAGATGCTGCGGGACAGGCCGGAGATCTCGCCCTGGAGGTCGTCGTCGAAGCTCGACTGCACGACGTTGACCGACGGTGTGAGCATGAGGCCGACGCCCAGGCCGATCAGGAGGAGGCCGGGCGTGGAGGCCCACGCCTTCGGGGAGCCGTGCGCCACGGCCAGCAGGACGCCGATGCCGCAGATCGTGACGATGAAGCCGGCCATGATGAGGCTGCGCTGTTCGCGGCGCTTGGCGAACCGCTCGGCGCCGAGCGAGCTGATGAGCAGGCCCACGGTCGACGCCGTGAAGATGACGCCGGTCTCGATGGCGTTGTAACCGCGCACGACCTGGAGATACGCGGCGACCACGAACGACACCCCCATCAGCATCAGCCACTGGGTGTGCTGGGTGATCAGGCCGAGGTTCGACGCCCGGACGTGGAACAGCTGGGTGGGCAACAGGGGTTGCGCACCGGTCCGTTCCCGCCTGCGGACCCAGCGGAAGAACGCCACGAGTACCAGGGCGCCGAGCAGCAGCAGCCCGCCCATGAGCCAGGCGTTGTCGTCCGCCACCAGGATCCCGAGGACCAGGAGGACGAGTCCGGCGGCCGACAGGACCGCGCCCACCGTGTCGAAGTCCCGTTCCCGGTCCGGCGGGAGCGGATCGTGCAGGCCCCGGCTCAGCACGATGATGGCCGCGATCGCCACCGCCTGGAACACGAAGGACGCCCGCCAGCTGATCGCCGACGTGATCAGGCCGCCCAGGAGCGGTCCCGTCGCCGCGCCGATGCCGGCGAAGGCCATGATCGTGCCGAACGCCTTCGCTCGGCCGGTCACTTCGGTGAAGAGGAGGGTGGTGAGGATGTACACCGGCGGGATCAGCAGCGCGGTGCCGATGCCCTCCAGGATCGAGTTGCCCAGGATCAGCAGGCCGAGGCCGGGCGCCGCCGCGCTGAGCAGCGCCCCGACCCCGTAGATCGCGAGGCCGAGGACCAGGCAGCGCTTGCGGCCGTAGCGGTCCGCGAGGATGCCACCGGGGATCATCAGCGCGGCCATGACCAGCAGGAAGATGGTGATCGCGGTCTGGACGCCCTGCACGGTGGTGTCCAGGTCCTCGCTGATGTCCTGGATCATCACGTTCATGTTCGACCCTGCGAAACTGCAGATGAACTGGGCCAGCGCGAGCGGCGCGAGGATGCGGCGCTGCCCGCCGCGGTCGGGGGCGCGGCCGTCGTCGGGTCCTGGCGGCCGTCGGCCGTCGGCCGCCTCGGGAGTGCTCGCCACGCTCATCGCCTCGCTTCAGCTCGCGGGCCTGACCCCCGACAGCCTCCGGGCAGGGCCGCGCGCGGTCGTCACCCCCGGAGGGTGACGACCCGGCTCCGGCGGGCCCCGACACTCGGCGGCACAGCGGTGCAATCGGCACCCTCCTCAACCCTTGGGGGTCCTGTGATGGCCACCTCGACGACTTCGCAGCACGGCATGGGCAGCGCGAAGGAAGCGGCCGCCGGCGGGCTGACCGTCTTCGCTGCGGTGATGCTCTTCATCTCGGGGTCCATGGGCTTCTGCCGCGGACTGATGGCGGTTCTGAAGGACAACGTGTTCCTCCGCACGCCCGACTACACCTTCGAGTTCGACCTCACGGCCTGGGGCTGGATCCACATGGTTCTCGGCGCCGTCGCCGTGGCCGTCAGCTTCGGACTGTTCGTCGCGATGAAGTGGGCCAGGATCCTCGGCGTGATCCTCGCCGTCCTGATCCTGATCGGCAACTTCCTCTCGATCCCCTACTACCCGTTCTGGTCCCTGACCCTGATCGCGATCAACGCGCTGGTGATCTGGGGCCTGTGCGTGGTGAAGCGGGACACGTTGTACTGACCGGACCGGTGGGACCGCGGCGGACATGGACCGAGGTGGCTCATGAAGGACGGACGCGCGCGCACGAAGGGCGACAAGCGGGCCGAGCGGATCGCCGAGTTCATCGCACCCCTGCGGGTCGAGCCCGGGGCGAAGGTGTGCCTGTCCAAGGACTTCGATCCCGCACGCAAGTCGGGCCTGAAGAACAAGCGGCAGGGCAAGGAGCAGCTGGCCGAGGGCGTCGCCCTGCTCGCCGACCACCAGCGCAGGCTGGCCGCCGAGGGCAAGCACGGCGTCCTGCTGTGTCTCCAGGCCATCGACGCCGGCGGCAAGGACGGCACGATCCGGCACGTCATGAGCGGCGTCAACCCGCAGGGCGTGCGCGTGGCGGGGTTCAAGGTGCCCTCGCACGACGAGCTGAGCCACGACTACCTGTGGCGCTACTCCGGCGCGCTGCCGCGCCGCGGGGAGATCGGCATCTTCAACCGCTCCCACTACGAGGAGGGCCTGGTGGTGCGGGTGCACCCCGAACTCCTCGACCGCCAGTGGCTGCCGGGCCACCAACAGCGCGGCAAGGCGCTGTGGCGGCGGCGCTACCGCGAGATCAACGAGTGGGAGCGGTATCTGACGGACAACGGTTTCCGGCTCGTCAAGCTGTTCCTGAACCTGTCCAAGGAGGAGCAGCGGGTCCGTTTCCTCAAACGCATCGACGTACCGGAGCGGAACTGGAAGTTCTCGGCGGCGGACGCCCGGGAGCGGGCCCGCTGGGACGACTACCAGGAGGCGTTCGAGGACATGCTGTCCGCCACGAGCACACGCTGGGCCCCGTGGTACGTCGTGCCCGCCGACCGCAAGTGGTACGCGCGGATCTGCGCGGCGGCCGTGCTCGCGCACACCCTGATGGAGATCGACCCGCGGTACCCGGTCATCGACGACAAGTCCCGGCACGAACTGGAGCTGGAGAAGCGGCAGTTGGAGAAGGAGGCGCCGGCCGGGGCCGCGGCCGAATCGTACGCGGCCGGGAGGCGGGCGCGGTGACCGCCGCGGCGACCGGACCCGGCGCCCCGCCGGCGCTGCGCCGCATCCTGGGCCAGTTCACCTCCTACATGCAGATGATCCTCGTCGTGTCCGCGCTCGTGTCGCTCGTCATCCAGGAGTGGGGCACGGCGGTGGTGCTGCTCGCCCTGTCCGTCGTGAACGCGGTCATCGGCCTGCGCCAGGAGGGCAAGGCGGACAGCGCCATGAACGCCCTCAAAGCCATGACGAAGGCCACCGCGCGCGTCCGCAGGGACGGAAAGGAGGCCGAGATCCCCGCCGAGGACGTCGTCGTCGGGGACGTGGTGCTGCTCACCGCGGGGGACGAGGTCCCGGCGGACGGCCGGCTCGTCGCGGCGACCGCGCTGCATCGCCAGCGACGCCGCGCTCGTCGACGGCGAGGTCGTGGGCGACCCCACCGAGGGCGCGCTGCTCGTCCTCGGCCACAAGGCGGGCCTCGACGTCGCCGCCACACGCGAGCGGCTGCCCCGCCTCGCCACCCTGCCGTTCGACCCCGCGTACAAACTGATGGCCACCTTCCATGCGGCGCACGACGGGCAGGGTCGGCCCGTCGTGCGCTGCTTCGTCAAAGGGGCCGCGCCCGCCGTGCTCGCGCGCACCACGACGGCCCTGTCGGACGGCGCGGGCATCGCCTTCGACGCGGAGCTGCGCGGGCGGGCCGACGGCGAGTGCCGCAGCCAGACCGGGACCGCGCTCACCGTCGACACCTTCGACAGCAAGCAGCTCAACTGGACGATCCTGGCCGAGTTCGTGCTCGCCGTGCTCGTCACGCAGACCGACGCCTTCAACCGCCTGCTCGACACCGTGCCCCTTGGTCTCGGCCAGTTCGGCTGGGCGCTGCTGCCCGCCCTCGCGCTCCTCGCGCTGTGGGAGCTGGGCAAGCTGATCGCACGGCGGAGGTGACGCCGCGGTGCCCAAGGCCCTGCCGATGCCGCCCGGTGTGAAGACGCTGGGCGGCTATCGGCGTTCCTGGCTGGTCAAGGACCTCGTGGCGGGCGTCGTCCTGACCACGCTCCTGGTGCCGCAGGGCATGGCGTACGCCGAGCCGGGGCGGAGCCCCGTGGCCGTGACTACGGTGCGGCGAGGAGGTGCGTGCCCCAGGCCGGCAGGTCCACGTACAGGCCCGTGGACAGGAGTTCCGCGCCGGAGCGCTCGTAGCGGTCGGAGCCGAGGATGCTGGTCAACTGCCAGGGGCCATAGCCCAGTTCGGCCCAGGGAAGGCGGATGCGGCCCTGGGCCCGGTGGTCGGAGAGGTTGACCACCGAGAGGAAGCGGCCCGCCGGCCCCGTCCAGCACGAAGCGATCAGCGCCGCCGCCGAATCGTTGTCCGGCCAGCCCGCGCAGTCGAGGAGCCGCCAGCCGCCCGTGCGCATGCCGCTGTGGTGCACGGCGGAGAGCAGCCGCTCGTGGAAGGAGCGCAGCTCGTCGTCCGACGGCTCGTCGGGACGCCGGTCGAGGAACACCGGCAGCTGCACGTGGCGCCCGGTGAACTGGCCCTCGTGCCACAGCGTCGCGCCCGGCAGCGTGGCGATCAGGGTGGCCGCCGCGCGCTCCTTGTCCGGGGCCATGGTGTGCGCCGCGCGGGGCTCGTCGTGGTTCTCCAGGAAACGGACCAGGCGGCGCTGGTACGTCTCGTCCGCGTGCAGATGGGCGCGGACCGACGCCGCGTCGTGGGCGAGGATCCGGTCGTAGAGCCGCTTGTCGTAGCAGAAGTCGAAGCCCTGCTGCTGAAGCGTCCACTCGAGGTCCCAGTACGCCTCCGCCGCGAACACCATGTCCGGGCGCTCGCGGCGCACCGCGCCGATCACCTCGACCCAGAACTCCTCCACGGGGCGCTTCCCGGCCCGCTCGCCCCAGGTGCGCTCGAACACGTCGTTCGTCAGCAGCATCGCCATGTCGCAGCGCACGCCGTCGCAGAACCGGCCGATGTGGTCGAGGATCTCGACGGTCGAGCGACGCAACTCCGGTGCGAAGGCGTTGAGTTGAATGACGTCGGGCCATGGCGGGAAGAACGGGTCCCGCCCCCGCGCGAGCACCGCGCGCCCCGTGTCCAGGAAGCCGTCCGGGTCCCGCCGCAGATCCTCGGTGTCGCCGCGCACGAACAGCTCGGGGTACTCGCCGACCCACGGGTTGTCGGGGGCGACGTGGTTCGGCACGTAGTCGAGCAGCAGCCCCACGCCCCGCCGGTCGAGTTCGGCGCGCGCCGCGGTGAGGCCGACGGCCCCGCCGAGCGCCCCGTCCACCTCGTAGCGGCGGATGCAGTACGGGGAGCCCGCGATGTCCTGCTCGCCGATGCCGGGGACCGCCGCCTCGAACGCGGCCCGCAGCGCCGGGTTCTGGAGGGCGATCGCGCGACCCTGCGGGCTGCGCTCCCACACCCCCATCAGCCAGACGACATCGACCCCGGACGGGGTGATCTCGTCCCAGATGTCCTTGGGCACGTCCGCGAGGCCGATCTCGTCGCGGCCGAGCCTGCGTCCCGTCTCCCGCAGCCACACCCGGGTGTTCACCTCGTGGATCACGGGCTGCGCCGGTGAAGCGGCCATCGCTGCTACCTCCTTGTGGTCCGCGGCCGGAAGGCGTCGGGGCCCAGCGTGCCGAAGATCTTCATCAGGGCGGCGACGAGACCCGTCCACCCCGTCTGGTGCGAGGCCCCGATACCGGCGCCGTTGTCGCCGTGGAAGTACTCGTAGAACGAGACGAGGTCGCGCCAGTGCGGGTCGTCACGGAAGAGCGGCTGGCCGCCGTAGACCGGGCGGTGGCCGTCCTCGTCGCGCAGGAAGATCCGGGTGAGCCGCTTCGAGATCTCCTCCGCGACCTCGAACAGGTTCATGCGCACCCCGGAGCCCGTCGGGCACTCCACCGTGAGCTCGTCGCCGTAGAAGCCGTACAGATGCAGCAGGGACCGGATGACGAGGACGTTCATCGGCAGCCACACCGGGCCGCGCCAGTTGGAGTTGCCGCCGAACATGCCGGTGTCGGACTCGGCGGGCAGATAGCCGACCTTGTACTCCTCGCCGTGCACCCAGAACGTATATGGGTGCTCCGCGTGGTACCGGGACAGCGCCCTGATGCCGTAGGGGCTCAGGAACTCGTCCTCCGACAGGACCCGGGACAGCACGCGGACCAGTTTCTTCTCGTCGACGACCGACAGGAGCCGGGGGCCGCCCGCCTTCCCGGCCTGCGCCTGCGACAGCGTCACGGACAGCGACGGGTGGCGCGCGGCGAACCGCCGCAGCCGCTCGCCGAGGCCGGAGAGCCGCTCCAGTTGCTGCGGCTGGAAGACCGTGGACGCGCACAGCGGCAGAAGTCCGACCATCGAGCGGACCTTCAGACGCGCCGCCTGCCCGTCGGGCAGCCGCAGCACGTCGTAGAAGAACCCGTCCTCCTCGTCCCAGAGCTCGTCGCCCAGATCGCCCAGCCGGTCCATGGACGCGGAGATCCACAGATAGTGCTCGACGAACTTCAGGACCAGTTCGTCGTACGTCTCGTTGTGCTCGACGAGTTCGAGGGCGATCTGCAGCATCGACTGGCAGTACAGGGCCATCCACGCCGTGCCGTCGGCCTGCTCCAGGGAGCCGCCGGTGGGCAGCGGCGCGCTGCGGTCGAAGACACCGATGTTGTCGAGGCCGAGGAAGCCGCCCTGGAAGACGTTGCGGCCGCTCGGGTCCTTGCGGTTGACCCACCAGGTGAAGTTCGTCAGGAGCTTTTGGAAGGTGCGCTCCAGGAACGCGAGATCGGCGCGGCCGGTCGTCTCCTTCTCCACCGTGTACACGAAGAACGCGGCCCACGCGTGCACCGGCGGATTGACGTCGCCGAAGCTCCACTCGTAGGCCGGGATCTGCCCGTTGGGGTGCAGGAAGGAGTCCCGCAGCAGGAGTTCGAGCTGCTGCTTGGCGAAGTCGACGTCGACGACGGACAGGGCCACCGCATGGAAGGCGAGGTCCCACGCCGCGAACCAGGGGTACTCCCATTTGTCGGGCATCGACACGATGTCGTCGCTGACCATGTGGAACCACTCGCGGTTGCGCACGCCCGGCCGCGGCAGGCTCCACGGTGTCATCTCGTGCTCGGCGAGCCACGTCTCCAGGTCGAACGCGTAGTACTGCTTCGACCAGAGCATCCCGGCGAGCGCCTGGCGCAGCACCCGCGCCTCGTCCTCGCCCGCTTTCTTCGGTGTCAACTCCCGGTAGAACGCGTCCGCTTCGGCGATCCGGTCGCGCAGGACCGTGTCGAATCCGCGGCCCAGGGAGAGCTGGGCACCGGCGGGTCCGAGACGCAGCCGCAACGTCTCGGACCCGCCGGCGGGCACGGTGAGTGTGTGGTGGGCGGCGGCCTTGGTGCCCTCCTGTGCCGGGTTGACGGTGTGCGGCTCGCCCTCGACGACGTGGCGGCCGATGCCGTCCTTGACGTACTGGGTGTCGCTCGCCGTGCCGAACAGGCGCGCCTTGTCGGTCTCGTTGTCCGTGAACAGCAGCTCGGCCGTGGGGCCGCAGCGCAGGTCGTAGCTGCCGAGCCCCGGATGGTCGGCGCGGACCGTGCGGGTGCCGCGCGGGCCCTCGACCGCGCGCACGACCGGTTTGGGCGCCGAGCCCGCATGCTCGCCCCACGACCAGGTGTTGCGGAACCACAGCGTCGGCAGCACGTGCAGCGTCGCCTCGTCCGGGCCCCGGTTGTCGACCGTGATCCGCATCAAGATGTCGTCGTGGTCCGCCTTGGCGTACTCCACCGTCACGTCGAAGTACCGCTGCTCGCCGAAGACGCCCGTGTCGAGCAGCTCGTACTCGAACTCCTGCCGGGAACGAGACCCGTTGACGGCGACGAGGTCGTTGTACGGGTACGCGGCCTGCGGATACTTGTACAGGTACTTCAGGTACGAGTGGCTGGGCGTGGCGTCGAGGTAGAAGTAGTACTCCTTGACGTCCTCGCCGTGGTTGCCCTCCGCATTGGTCAGGCCGAAGGCGCGCTCCTTGAGGATCAGGTCGCGGCCGTTCCACAGGGCGAGCGCCAGGCACAGCCGCTGCTTCTCGTCGCAGATGCCGCCGAGGCCGTCCTCGCCCCAGCGGTAGGCGCGCGAACGCGCGTGGTCGTGCGGGAAGTACGCCCAGGCGTCGCCGCCGGGGCTGTAGTCCTCGCGCACCGTGCCCCATTGGCGCTCGCTCAGGTACGGGCCCCACAGCCGTGAGCGTTCGACTCCGTCGTTCGTCGGGCCGATCCGCCGCTGCGACTTCATGTGGCCTCCCATGTTGCGGTTCTCCGGCGTTGCGGTCGCGGGGCTCTGCCCCGGGCCCCGCGCCTCAATCTCCCCCAGCTAGCGCTGGGAGGTGCCCCCTGCGGGGCTTGATGTGTGTGCTCGGCCAGGTGCGTCAGTCTCGGCAGAGGAGCGGGGGCCGGCCTCACCTTCCAGGGGTGAGCCGTGTTCGCGGGCCGACAGCGTGATCGCGATCTCGTACGCCGCGAGCAGCACCGCGATCACGAGGAGCGCGGTCCACGACGACAGCAGGATGGACACCAGGGCCGCGACGACGGCGCCGCCGACCCGCAGAACGTCCGCGTGAGCGGCGATCCACGGGCGCAACTGGCCGCCTGTTCCCAGGTGTTGACCCGCCCGCGCGATCCCGTGGCCGGTGGCGCGGGCGCCCTGCAGGGTCCAGCGGCGCAGCGCGGACGGCAGCCGCCCGGGGCCGACCAGGTAGCACAGGACGGCGACCGCGATGCCGAGCCACAGGAGCTGATCGCCCCGTTCGCGCAGCGTCGTGAAGACGGTCCACAGCGCCGAGCGCAGTCCCTCGCGGTAGACGCCCTCCGGCAACTGGCCGAGCAACTGCTCGCGCACACCCCGTAGGACGGCCGTCAGCACCGTGACCGTCACCACCAGCCACAGCCCGAGCTGGAGCAGCGTGCGGCGGCGGTTCGGCGACACCCACAGGGAGCCGGCGAGCAGCACCGGGACCGCGATCAGCAGGCCCACCAGGGCCCGCTTGAACAGTACGACCGCGTCCTGGAGCTGGCCGAGCGTGTGCCGGTCGTAGAGGCGGATCTGCGCGAAGTCCTCGGGCAGGTCCTTGCCGATCGCCTTCTCGATCCGCTGGTGCAGTCCGGGCGGCAGTTCCCCGGAGGACAGCGTCGGAAGGTCGATCTTCTTGCCGAAGACGGCAGGGAGTTCGGTCTCCAGGGAGCCCAGCAGATTGTTGACCACGGGCAGCAGATCGAGCGTGACCGTGTCGCCCTTCACCCGGATGTTCTCGTTGCGCTTCTCCAGCAGGACGACGATCCGCTCGTGCGCGAACCGGTTCGTGGTCCGCCACAGCTCCTGGAACCGCTCGTTCGCGATCAGCTGCGAGACCTTCTCGCGCATGAAGTCGTGCACGGCCCCCGTCACAGGGCCCGCCAGGAACGCGGCGCGCGGCGGCAGCGCCTCGGACAGCCGCCGCTCCACGTCGAGCTGGTCGAAGATCTCGTCCGCCAGGTACTTCGAGACCGCGGCGTTCACCTTCGGGTCCTCGGGCAGCGTGCCCACCGTGGCGATCCAGCGGTCCGTGTTCAAGGTCGTCCGCGAACCCCACACGCCCACCACGGAGGTGACCGCGAGCACCGCGACCAGTGCGATCAGGACCGCGGCGAGCGTGCGCCGGACCACGAACGTCCGGGCGCGGCGCCTGCGTTCGGTGCCCGCGCGGTCGCGGAGCAGTTCGACCTCGGCGCGCAGCCGTTCCAGTTCCGACGCCTCGGCGGACGCCGGGCCGGGCGTGGGCTGCGCGGGGCCGGGGGCCTGTTCATCGCTCATGGCGTGACACCTCCCGCGGCCAGCGTCGCCGCGGTCCGGGGCGCGTTGCTCACCTACGGCGGGTGACGCGGTGCGCGGGCGGCGCCGGTGTGATGCGGGTGGAGATGTTGCCGACAGTCGGAAGGGAGACGCCATGGCGGTCATCGGACCGGTGCAGCTGCTCACCATCGAGTTCGGGCCCGAAGCCAAGTTCGAGGGGCGCATCGTCGAGGAACTGGCGATTCTCGAGGCGAACGAACAGATCCGCGTCCTCGACATGCTCTTCGTCAGCAAGGAGCCCGGTGGCGGCCTGTTCTCCCTCGACTTCCAGCAGGAGGGCATGGGCGAGACCGTCGCCGCCCTGCTCGGCATCTCCCGGGAGCGGATCCGCGCGGTCCAGGAAACGTATCCGAGCCTGGCCGAGGGCAACGCGTTCGGGCTGAGCACCAGCGACATCCGGGAGATGGCCGACTCCCAGGACCCGGGCACGTCGGCGGCGTACATCCTGCTCGAACACGTCTGGGCGAAGTGTCTGCGCAAGGCGGTCAGGGACGCGGGCGGGGTGCCCGTCGCCGAGGGCTTCCTCACCGAGGAGGCCCTGGAACCCGTGGCCGTCGAACTCGCCGCCGCGGCCAAGCGCCTGGGCGATCCCGTCGCCCCCAAACCCACTCCCGTACCCAAACCCGGCAACCGTCCCAGGAGGACCTGATGGCCGAACTCGTCGTACTCGGATTCTCGGACAAGGAAAAGGCCGAATCGGTGCTGCGCCTGGCCGGCGAGCTGTCCCGGCAGGAACTGCTGGAGCTCGAGGACGCAGTGGTGGCCTGGCGCACCATGGACGGCAAGATGCACGTCCACCAGACGCACAGCACCACCGGGGCGGGCGCGGCCGGCGGCGCCCTGTGGGGCGCGCTGTTCGGAATGCTCTTCCTGATGCCGGTCTTCGGCGCGGCCGTGGGTGCGGCCACCGGAGCCGCCGCGGGCAAGCTCACCGACATCGGCATCAACGACGCCTTCGTCAAGGAGACCGCCCACGCCCTCGAACCCGGCCGGGCCGCCGTCTTCGCGCTCGTCCGCCGCACCACACCGGACCGGGTGCGGGACGCGCTGCGTCCGTTCGGCCCCACCGTGATCCACACCTCCCTCACCAAGGACCGCGAGGAGGAGCTGGTGGAGGCCCTCCAGTCCAAGTAGTCACCGGTCGGCCCACGGGTCACCCCTGCCAACGCGCCGTCCCGCACGGGAACTTCACCCGGGTGAGATGGCGCCTGGCATGTGCCGGACGCGGCGCTCCCGGCCCCACACTTGCCTCCCATACGGGGGTGTGGATCCACCGCGCTGCGAAAGCGAGGGTCACCATGGACGAGTGGTCACACCGCACACCGGACGGCGAGCACGGCCCGTGGCAGGCCGACGCCGTGCCCGCGCTGCCCGACTGGATCGTGCCGCGCCCCCGGCTGACCGGCCAACTGGCCCGGGGCGTGCGCGGACCGCTGACCGTGGTCGTCGGCCCCGTGGGCGCGGGCAAGACGGCCCTCGCCCTGGAATGGGCGCACACCCGGCGCCCGCCCTGGCCGCTCGCCTGGGTCGCCTGCGACGGCCCCGCCGAGCACCCCGGCGTGTTCTGGCAGCGGGTGTTCGGCGCGCTGCGCGCCGCGGGCGTCGAGGTGTCCGAACCCGCCGCGAGCGAGGACGGGCCGCTGCTCGTGGCGACCCTCGCCGACTGCCTGAACGGGCAGGACGAACCGGCGGTCCTCGTCCTCGACGACTTCCAGCCCGCCCTCGACTCGCCGATCGCCCGCGGCGTCACCCACCTGCTCCGGCACACCCCCGACAAGCTGCGCCTCGTGGTGCTCGCCCGCCGCGACCCGCCGCTGCACCTCCACCGCGGGCGGCTCACCAGCGAGGTCGCCGAAGTCCGCACCGCGGACCTCGCATTCGACGACCGGGAGGCCGCGGCCCTCCTGGCCCAGCACGGCATCGACGTCACGAAGCAGACGGTGAGCACGCTGCGCCGGCGCGCGGACGGCTGGGCCGCGGGACTGCGGCTCGCCGCGATGTCCATGGAGCGGCGCGGCGACCCCGAACGGTTCGTCGCGCAGCTCGCCGGTGACGACGAGGCGATCTCCAGCTATCTCGTCGAAGAGGTGCTCGACCAGCAGTCTCCCGGCATGCGCAGACTGCTGCTGACCACGAGCATCCTGGACCGGGTGAACGCCGAGCTGGCCGCCGAACTCGCGGGCGACGCCGACGGAGTGCTGTTCGCCGGTCTCGTCCGGGAGAACTCCTTCCTGCGGCCCGTGGGGCAGGGCTGGTACCGCTGCCACCAGATGTTCGCCGACGTGCTGCGGACCTGCCTGCGGCACGAGACGCCCGGGCTCGTGGCGCCGCTGCACCGCACGGCCGCCGCGTGGCTCGCCGAACACGGACTGCTCGCGGACGCCGTGCGGCACCTGTTCGCCGCGGGCGACTGGGACGAGGCGGCCCGGCTCATCGTGCACCGCCTGGCGATCGGGCAGGTGCTCGGCCTGGCCGGGACCCGGCTGCCCGTCGACGAGGGACGGCAGCCGCCCGCCGAACCGGCCGCGGCCGAACCGGAGTCCGTGCTGCTCGCGGCGGCCGTCGCCAGGACCCGCCGCGACGACCAGGCGTGCACCAGGAACCTGGAGCGGTCCGCCGAACTCCTCGACCGGCTGCCGCCGGGGGAGGAGGACCGCCTCGCGCGGTGCCGCCTGTCCCACGCCGTGATCCGGATGGAGCGGCTGCGCTGCCGCGATCCGCGGCGCGCCGGCGACGCGGTGGCCGACGCGGAGGCGGCGGGACCGCACGTGCCGCACACGCTGCTGGCCGAGCGGCCCGAGATCCCGGCCCTCATCCTGTCCGTGCGGGGCAGCGGGGAGCTGCGGGCCGGCAGCCTCAAGACCGCCCAGGTCTCCCTCACCCGGGGGCTCAAGGCGGCGGGCGCGGCGGGCAACGGCGCGCTGCGCCGGGACTGCCTCGTCGAACTCGCGCTCCTGGAGTCCCTGCGCGGCCGGTTCCGGGCCGCGGACGAACTCACCGCCCAGGCCGTCAAGGCGCCGATGCCGCCGTGGACGGCGGGCGAACCCTCGCGTGCCACCCTGCACCTCGTACGCGCCTGGAGCGCCCTGGCACGGGGCGAGCCCGACCGGGCCCGCAGCGAACTGACGCACAGCGAGGCCGCGTTGGGGCAGGCGGCCGACACGTTCCTCGCCGAGCTCGGCGGCGTCGTCGGCCGGATCGCCGCCACAGTGGAGCGCGGCGTCCGGGGCGCCGAGGCCGTCGCGAACGCGGTGACGGTGTCCCGGCTGCCGCAGACGGTGCAGCGCACGGTCGCGCCGACCTGTGCGCGGCTCCTGAACCCCGCGCGGCCCCGGCACGCCGGCGCCGCCGCGCCACCCGAGCGGGACCCGCTCGTGTCGGTTCCCGCCGAGCGGCTCAGCGCCCGCGAACGCGATGTCCTCGACCGGCTCGCGCAGATGATGACCACCGAGGAGATCGCCGACGAGCTGTACCTCTCGGTCAACACGGTGAAGACACACCTCAAGAGCGTCTACCGCAAGCTGGCCGTGTCCCGTCGCTCGGCCGCCGTCCGCAGGGCCCGCGAACTCCAGATCCTTTAGGGCTCGGGCCACGGTTCTCAGACCAGCCCCAACCCCCGGGCCCGGTCGAGCGCTTCGGCGCGCGAGCGCGCGCCGAGCTTGCGGTACACGGCGCGCGTGTGGCTCTTGACCGTGTTGTACGAGACGTAGAGATCGTCGGCGATCTGTCGCAGCGGGACCTCCTCCCGCAACTGCCGGAGCACGGCGAGTTCGCGGTCGGTCAGCCGCTCGGGAGACGGCGGCGCTCCGTTCTGCTGCGGGGCGGGCACCGCGGCGAGCGCGGCCGAGGCGCGGTGCACCAGCGCACCGGCGGCCCGTGGATCGGCCACGTCCCCCGCGATCTCCACCAGGACGCCGGCGACCCACATCAGGCAGGTCGTCAGGGCGGCGTCGGCCGCCGTGCCCTCCTCGTGGAGCGAGCACAGCTGGAGTCGCAGCGCCATCACCCGCCCCGTGCTCCCCGGATCGTGGACCGTGCGTGGGCACAGACCTGTGAGCACGCCCCTCACCTCCCCATGTGGAGGGCATCACCCCACCACGGTGGGGCCCGCGCGAACGCGAAGAAAGGGGTCTTCCGCGCCGATTTCGGGGAGGTACGACTTCGTTGTGAGAGCCGAACGGCCCCTACCCACGCGCCGCGCGCGGCCCCGGCAGCCGGCGGACCTCGAGGAGTTCGAGGCCGAGGCCCTGGATGCGGTCGAGGATGCCGTACAGGGCGGCCTGGTCGAGTCCCGCGCCGACCAGCACCGTCTCGGCGGGGCGCAGCACGACCGTCAGCTCGCCGAACGCCGACCGGAAGGCCTCGCCGAGCCTGCCCCGGACGCGGATCTCGAAGTCGCCGCCGCCGGAGGGCGTTCCGGCCGGCTCGCGGCCCGGACCCGTGTGTGACCCGGCCATGACGTCACCTCCAGTGCGAGCGTCGTCCCGCATGCCATTGTCCCGGCGACCGCACCGTCGAGGGCATCACCTCGGACGGGTGACAGCCGCACGCGGGAGGGGGCTCATCCGCTGCGGGTGAACCGGTTCCGGTGGTGCGGGCCGCATGCTCCGAGTGCATCGAGTCCGGATCCATCGAGACCGAGGAGGAGGGTGCGACATGCCCGATCAGATCTCGCCGGGCCGGGCGCGCTCCACAGCGTCCGAGCCACAGCCCCGCGTCCGTCCGGCCGCCGTCGGCGGAGTGGTCTTCGCCGCGTTCGTGATGGGCGTCATCGGCGCCTATCACGCGATCGCCGGCCTCGCCGCGGTGCTCAACGAGAACTTCTACCAGGCGCAGGACGACTACGCGTTCGACTTCGACGTGAACGCCCGCGGCTGGGTGCAGATGATCACCGGGGTCATTGTGTTCGCCGCGGCGGTCAGCCTCTTCAGCGGCCGCACCTGGGCACGGATCGTCGTGATGACCATCGCCGCGGTGAGCGCGCTCGAGAACTTCTTCTTCACCCCGTACCAGCCCGTGTGGTCGGCGATCCTCATCGCCCTGGACATCCTGGTGATCTGGTCGCTCGCCATGTACGGGCGCAGCGAGGCGCACAAGGTCTACGGGGCGCCGCTCTAGCCGCTCTAGTCGCTCCTGCCGCTCGCGCCGCTCCCGGCGCCTGGGTGCCGCCGCACCGTCAGGGCGAGGGACGCGACACCGCGCCAGTCCAGCGGCGGGCGCTCCCGGTACGTTCCCGGGCGCCGTCTCGGCACGAGCACGCGCAGCGCTCCGGGCCGCACTTCGATGCGTACGGGAACGTCCATGCGCACCGCCTCGCCATCGAGGCCGACGGGGATCGAGTCCCGGTCGGCGTCGACGACCACCGCGTCGGCGGTCCGCGCCGTGAAACCGGCGGACCGGCTGCCCCGCAGCAGTCCGGCGGCCTGCGCGGCGCTCGTGACGCGCACGGCGACGCAGCCGAGGACGCCGCCGTCGAGCCGGGTGCGGCGGCCGAGGCCCGCGATGTCGTGGGCGCCGTACGGGTTGTTGCTCACCAGCAGCGCCTGCGGGTCCGTGACGTCGTGCCCGCCGACCCGCGCGGTGAGCTCCGGGCCCTGGTGCCGGGCGAGCAGATCGGGCAGCAGGTCGAGCGTGGTGCGGGTCTTGCCGTCGCGGTAGGCGGGGCTCTGCACCACCTCGGCGTAGGCCCCGAACGAGACGTTGTTGACGAACGGCCGGCCGCCCGCCCGGCCGAGGTCGACCCGCAGCTCCACGCCGTCGGCCAGCGCGTCAAGGGCGGTGGCAGGGTCCTCGCGGTCCAGGCCCAGGTCGAGGGCGAAGTGGTTGCGGGTCCCCGCGGGGATCACCAGGAACGGCAGGCCGAACTCCGCGGCGACGTCCGCGACGAGGGCCTGTGTCCCGTCGCCGCCCGCGACGCCGAGGAGATCCGCCCCGGCGGCGGCGCGCTCCCGAGCCAGCGCCGCCACGTCGACCGGCTCAGGACCCGCCAACAGCACGACGTCCGCGCCGAGTTGCTCCGCCTTCGCGTGCAGCCCGAAACGGTCGACCTTGCCGCCGCCCGAGCGCGGATTCATGATCAGTACCGGCCGGTGGACCGCGGGCGCCGCCGCCTCGGGCATCGGGGCCGGGGCCGAGCGCGGCCCGAGCGCCGCCCGGCCCGCCCCCGCGGCGAGCAGCCACAGGCCGCCCGACATCAGCACCACCCACACCAGATGTGCGCGGGCGTACGCGACCACCACCCACACCGGCGCGGCGAGCGCCAGGAGCAGCGCCAGATACCGCGCGGGGCCCCGCCTGCTGAGCACCCACCACACGGCGGCGGCCGTGACCGCGGTGCCAAGGACCCCCGCGCCGAACAGTGCGAAGGTCCGCGCCCCCGCGAAGCCGGCCAGGACCAGCACGGCGCCCGCCGCGGCGGCCAACGACGCACGCGCCAGCCACCGTTGACCCTGCCCGTCGTCCCGCGTCGTCGGTTCCATGACCGCCAGTCTGTGACCGGGAGACCTCCGGGGACTCACCCTCGGAAGGCGACCTCACACCGGCGGGGTGACGTCGCGGCGCCCGGCCCGGCGCACGGTGTGCACAGCCAGGAAGGAGGCCGCCATGACGCAGATGACGAGCCGTGGCCCCAGTGCGCGCGAGCGGGCGGACACGGGCAGGTCCGCGAGGTCCCGCGTGCCGCGCTCCGGGCACGCCGCCTACGCTCCCGCCGCCGACCGCCCCGACCCGGTCGACATCCTGGAGCAGCAGTCGGCGGCCAGGCTGCCGGAGCTCGTTCCGATCCGCTACGGACGCATGCTGGAATCGCCGTTCCGGTTCTTCCGGGGCGCCGCCGCGATCATGGCGTCCGACCTCTCGCACACCCCGGTCACCGGCCTGCGCGCCCAACTGTGCGGCGACGCACACCTGTTGAACTTCCGGCTGCTCGCCTCCCCGGAGCGGCGCCTGATGTTCGACGTCAACGACTTCGACGAGACGCTGCGCGGGCCGTGGGAGTGGGACGTCAAGCGGCTCGCCGCCAGCATCGTCATCGCGGGCCGCGGCAACGGCTTCTCCCGCTCCGAGCGGGGCCGCGTGGTGCGGGCCACCGCGGCCTCGTACCGGCAGTCGATGCGGCGGTTCGCCACGATGCGCACGCTCGATGTGTGGTACTCGCGGATCGAGGCGGAGGAGCTGTACGCCGCCGTGTCCGGGAAGCTGGACGGCCGCACCAGGCGGCGGATGTCGCAGGCGCTCAGCAAGGCGCGCGGCCGCGACCACCTCCAGGCCCTGGAGAAGCTCGCCCACGTCGTCGGCGGCGGGCCGCGGCGCGCCCCCCCCCCCCCCCCGGGCCCCCCCCCCCCCCCCCCCCCCGCCGGCGGCGCACGCAACCAGCTGGGAGCGCCCGTGATAGACCAGATAGAGCGGTGACCGCGCACGCTCACCGCCGAACGCAGGGCGCTGCTCACGCAGTACCGGGTCGTCGACATGGCGCGCAAAGTCGTCGGGGTCGGCAGCGTGGGCACCCGCTGCTGGATCCTGCTGTTGCTCGGTGGCGACGGCCGCGATGTCGACGATCCGCTGCTGCTCCAGGCGAAGGAGGCGGGGCCCTCCGTGCTCGCGGAGTTCGCGGGCCCCGCGGCCCACGCAAACCAGGGCGAACGCGTCGTCGTCGGGCAGCGCCTCATGCAGGCGGCCGGCGACATGTTCCTCGGCTGGGAGCGGGTCGAAGGGCTCGACGGGCGGCAACGCGACTTCTACGTACGGCAGTTGCGGGACTGGAAGGCGATTCCGCAGGCGGACCTGATGTCGCCGCGCGTCATGGGCCTGTTCGGCCGGGCCTGCGGCGCGACGCTGGCCCGCGCCCACGCCCGTTCGGGCGACCGCCTCGCCATCGCCGCCTATCTGGGCCGCTCCGACCCCTTCGACCGGGCGCTCGCCCGCTTCGCGGAGGCCTACGCCGACCAGAACGAGCGCGACCACGCGGCGCTCGCGGCGGCCGCGCGGGACGGCAGGGTGACGGTGGAGTCAGCGTGAGGCGGCGGCCGTCGTGCCGCCGAGCCGGTGGCGCAGGAACTCCTCCTGAGTCAGGACGCGCCCGACGGCCACACCGAACACCACCATGGTGAAGAACACGATCAGCCAGGACAGCACCGTGAACACCGAGCCGAGAGCCCCGTAGCGCTCCACGCTCATCCGCAGCGCCCGCGGCAGCCACAGCCCCGACAGCCCGCAGAACGCCACCACTCCCGCCGCCGTCAACAGTGCCCCCGGTAGCAGCGGCAGCCACGGCACCCGCCCGGCGAGCAGCAGATGCTGGGTCCACCACCACATCAGCGCGGCCGCCGCGAACTGCAAGGGGTAGCCGATGACGGCGCCCGCGTCGAACGCCCGGTGCAGCGCGCCCTGCACGATCAGCATCGCCACCCACACCAGCAGCCACACCGCCCACCGCCACGCCACGAACCGCACGGCGGAGCGCGGCAGCTCCCAGGCCCGCTCGCACAGCCGTTGCAGGGCCCGGGTGAACGCGGTGGCCGAGAGCAGCGCGACCAGCACGCCCGCGGCGCCCCAGCTGTGCAGAGCCGCGTCGCCGCCTCCGGTCATGTCCTCGGCCTGCCGCACGACCGGCCCGGACGTCCCGATCAACGTACGCAGCGAGCGCAGGAGTTCGTGCCGCACCACCGGCGGACAGAACGAGGCGAGGGCGATGAGCATCGGCAGGGCGGCGAGGAACGCCTGCGCGGCGAGCCGCGTCGCCATGTCCAGGATCCCGACGCGCACCAGCTGCTGCCCGATCCGGCCCGCCAAGGGCCGGGCGGCACCCGTGATCGTCATGACACCGTCCTCCCCGGGCGGGGGACACACGCTCCCGCCGGGCACTGTCCGGGCGCCCGGCCGCACGTCGCCCACGCCGGGTGACAGCACGGCCGGATGTACGCTCCACGGATGGCTACGCACGAGCGGGAGATCGTGGATCCGGTGGACCTGTGCCGCCCCGACGGCAGTCTCGACCCGGCGGCGGTCGGCTGGTCGCGGGTGCCCGTGCACCGCGCCAATCTGCGCGGGTGGGGGCGGACCAAGCGCTGGGAGCACTGGTGCGTGACCACCCCGACGCATCTCGTCGCGCTGACCGTGAGCGATCTGGACTTCCTCGCCCTCAACTCCGTCTATCTGCTCGAATTCGGCTCCTGGGGGCGGGAGTTCGAGCACGCCGCCATCGTTCCGTTCGGGCGCGGGGTGCGGCTGCCGGACCGGATCGCGGGCCCCCCGGGCGTCGCGGACGTCGTGGTCGGACCCGCCAGGCCGACCGGCGGCCAGGTCCGCATCGAGATTCGGGACGAGGCGGGCGGCGTCCGGCTGCGCGGCCGGTGTCTGACGCCCGACCGGCTCCCGGTCGACATCGACCTGCTGGTCGCGCGCCCGGAGGGCCACGAGTCGCTGAACGTCGTCGTGCCGTGGGACGCGCGGCGGTTCCAGTACACCTCGAAGCAGACCGCGCTGCCCGCCACCGGCCGGGTCCGGATCGGCGCCGAGCGGCTGGAGTTCGGCGCGGGCGAGAGCTGGGCGGTGCTCGACCACGGGCGCGGGCGCTGGCCGCGCACGGTCGACTGGAACTGGGGCGCCGCCTCCGGACGCTCGGACGGGCGCACCCTGGGCCTTCAGTTCGGCGGCCGGTGGACCGAGGGCACCGGCTCCACCGAGAACGGGGTGTGCGTGGACGGCCGGCTCACGAAGATCGGGGAGGAGTTGGACTGGCGCTGGTCCACCACCGACCCGCTCGCGCCCTGGACCATCCGCACCACCGCGTCCGACCAGGTCGACCTGGTGTTCACGCCGTTCCACAACCGGTCCTCGCACACGGACCTCGGGCTGCTCGCCAACCACACCGACCAGCGCTTCGGGCACTACGACGGGCGCGTGCGCACCGACGACGGCACCGAGATCGCCGTGCGGGACCTGCTGGGCTGGGCCGAGGACGTGCGCATGCGCTGGTGACCCGCGCCCTGCCCGTGCGGCCCCGTCCCCGGTGGGCGGGGCCTTCGTGTGCCCGGATTTCCCCTGCTCGCGCCCGTGTTTGCTTAAAGGTGATCGAAACAAGCCTTGACCCGTCAACTTCGAGCAAATAGCGTCCTTGCATTCCGGTCGACCCTTCACCAGGAAGGCTCCCTGTGCGCAGGCGCTCTCTCCTCGCCGCGGCCGCCACGACACTCGCGGCGGCGCCGCTCGCGTCCGGCTGCGGCCCCTCCTCGTCGAACGCCCCGGCCGCGGGCGGCGGCTCACGGCGCGGCCACCTCACGTACGGCGTCTGGGACGTCTATCAACTGCCCGCCATGCAGCGCGCGGCCCGGGCCTTCGAGCGCTCGCGGCCGGGCGTGAGCGTCGACGTCCAGCTGACCCCCAACGGGACGTACTGGACCAAGCTGCGCACCGCCTGCACCGGTGGCTCCGCGCCCGACGTGTTCTGGATGAACGGGCCGAACTTCGGCATGTACGCCGACGCCGGTCAGCTGCTCCCGCTGGACACCGACGGCGACGACGCCGTGCTGCGCACCGGCGACTTCCCGGACGACCTCGTCTCCCTGTACCGCTGGAAGGGCACCCAGTACGGCGCTCCGAAGGACTTCGACACCGTCGCCCTCTGGTACAACAAGGAACTCTTCGACCGGGCCAAGGTGCCCTATCCGGACGCCAGTTGGACCTGGCAGGACCTCATCGAGCACTCCCAGCGGCTCACCGACCGGGGGCGCGGGATCTACGGGGTGGGGGCGCCCGTCCGCGCGCAGGAGAACTACTACAACTCCATCCCCCAGGCCGGTGGTCGGGTCATCTCCGAAGACAAGCGGGAATCCGGGTACGCCGACGAGCGGACCCGCGAAGGGCTGCGGCTGTGGATCGACCTCATCCACCGCTACCGCTCCTCGCCCACTCTCCAGCAGATGGCCGACACCGATCCCACCCAGATGTTCCAGTCGGGCACGCTGGCCATGACCTACGAGGCGTCCTACAACGCCGCGACCTTCTACGCCGACCGCGAGCTGCGGGCCAAGGTCGACGTCGCGCCGATGCCCAAGGGGAAGCACCGCGCCACCGTGCTGCACGGCCTCGCCAACGTCGTCTACGCCCGCACTCCGCACCCCGAACTCGCCCGCGACTTCGTCCGGTTCCTCGGCACCGAACGCATCTCCCTGCTCCAGGGCAAGTACGGCACCGCGATCCCCGCCCGCAACGGCACCGCGCGGCCGTGGGCCGCGGGCATGCCGCACTTCAACCTCCAGGCGCACCTGGACGCGCTCGACGACGCGGTGCTCTATCCCAGCTCCGCCAACAGCGCCGCCTGGCAGCACAAGGAACAGATGTGGCTCGCCAAGGCGTGGGCCGGAGTCGAGAGCCTCGAATCCGCCACCGACTCGCTCGCGGACGCCATGAACCAGCTGCTCGCGCAGGAGAGGAAGGGCCAGGCCTGATGAGCGTCGACACGCAGGCGAAAGCCGCCGTACCCGCGCAGCGAAGTCACCAGGAGCCCCTGGACCAGAAGGCGCTGCGGCGCCGTGAGCGCAAGTTCGCGCACCGCGACAAGTGGTGGGGATACGCCCTCATCGCCCCGGCCGGGCTCGGTCTCGCCGTCTTCTACCTGTGGCCCGTGGTGCAGACGCTGTACTACAGCCTCACCGAATGGGGCCCCTTCGGCGGGACGACCTGGATCGGGATCGCCAACTACCGCACGCTCGTGGGCGACCCGGAGTTCTGGCAGTCCCTCGGCAACACCGCCGTCTACACCGGACTCGTCCTCCTCGGCATCCCGCTGTCGATGGTGATCGCCGTCCTGCTCAACCTGAAGGGGCTGCGCGGCACCGGCATCTACCGCACCCTGTACTTCCTGCCGGTCGTCACGATGCCCGCCGCGGTCGCCGTCGTGTGGCGCTGGCTCTACAACGGCGACGCCGGCATCCTCAACCACGCGCTGTCCACGGTCGGCATCGACGGCACCCACTGGGTCTCCGACCCCGGCACCATCCGGATCGCGGTCGCCGTCGTCGGCGTGTGGATGACCGTCGGGTACAACATGATCCTGCTGCTCGCCGGGTTGCAGTCCATCCCCGGCGACTACTACGAGGCCGCCGCCCTCGACGGCGCGGGCCGCCTGCGGCAGTTCTTCTCGGTCACCCTGCCGCTGCTGAGCCCCACGCTGTTCTTCACCACCGTGCTCTCGGTGATCCAGTCGCTCCAGGTCTTCGACCTCGTCTATCTGATCCTGGGCGCCAACACGCAGAACGCGCTTCAGAACCCCGCCTACGGCGAGGGGCAGACCGTGGTGATGCTCTTCTTCCAGAAGGCGTTCTTCGACAACCAGCGCGGCTACGGCGCCGCGATCGTGAGCGTGCTGTTCGTCCTCATCATGGCGCTGACCGCCGTCCAGTTCAGGCTCCAGAAGAAGTGGGTCCACTATGCGTAAGACGGACATGCGCCAGGGGCGGATCTGGCCCGCCCACGTCCTGCTCGTGCTCGGCGCCGTGGTCACCGTGTTCCCGCTGCTGTGGGAGCTGCTGACCTCCTTCAAGAGCTTCGGCGAGTCCGTGCGCGTACCGCCGACGATCCTGCCCGCGCACTGGGACTTCTCGAACTACGCGAAGGTCTTCGACGGCGTCCCGTTCGGGCAGCAGTTCGTGAACACCCTGGTCATGGCGCTGCTGCGGACCGCCGCGCAGCTCCTGCTCTGCTCGATGGCCGCGTACGCCTTCGCCCGGATCCGCTTCCCCGGCCGCGGGCCGATCTTCCTCGGGTTCCTCGCCGTCCTGATGGTGCCGGGGCAGCTCTTCCTGCTGCCGCAGTACCAGATCATGCAGAGCCTCGGCTGGCTCGACTCGATGCAAGCGCTCGTCGTCCCCGGCATGTTCTCCGCGTTCGGCACCTTCCTGCTGCGCCAGTTCTTCATGGGGCTTCCCGAGGAGGTGGAGGAGGCGGCCCGCCTCGACGGCGCCAACCCGTTCACCGTCTTCTGGCGCATCGCGCTGCCGCTGGCCCGCCCCGGCCTGCTCGCGCTCGGCATCCTCACGTTCCTGTGGTCCTGGAACGACCTGATGTGGCCGCTGATCGTCAACACCGACCCGGCCAAGATGCCGCTGTCGGCGGGCCTCGCCTCGCTCCAGGGCGCCCACCTCACCGAGTACCCGGTGCTGATGGCGGGGTCCCTGCTCGCCACGCTCCCGGTGATCGTGGTGTTCGTCGCGATGCAGCGCCAGTTCATCCAGGGCATCGCTTTCTCCGGCATGAAGGGCTGAACCACGCATGACCACCGAACTCCGTACGGACGAGCCGCAGCACACCCCCACGCCCACCCGCGACCTGCGCCTCGGTGTCATCGGGCTCGGCCTGCGCGCCACCGTCGCCCGCGAGGCGCACCGCCCCGGTGAGGGCTCCGCCGTGGTGGCCGTCGCCGACACCGCTCCCGGCATGTTCGACCGGGCCCGCGAGTGGTTCGGCGACGACGTGCACACCCACGAGAGCCACCGGGCCATGCTCGACGCCGAGGACCTCGACGCCGTCTTCGTCATCACCCCGGACCACACCCACGAGGAACTCGCCGTCGACCTCCTCGAAGCCGGGGTCGCCGTCTTCGTCGAGAAGCCCCTCGCCATCACCACCGAGGGCTGCGACCGCGTCCTGGAGGCCGCCCGTACCTCGGGCTCCCGCCTCTACGTGGGCCACAACATGCGGCACATGCCGGTCGTCCGCGTGATGCGCGAACTCATCGAGCGCGGCGAGATCGGCGAGGTCAAGGCCGTGTGGTGCCGGCACTTCGTCGGGCACGGCGGCGACTTCTACTTCAAGGACTGGCACGCCGACCGCCGCAACACCACAGGACTGCTCCTCCAGAAGGGCGCCCACGACCTCGACGTCATCCACTGGCTCGCCGGGGCGTACACCGAGCGGGTCAGCGCGCTCGGCGGGCTCACCGTCTACGGCGACATCGCCGACCGCTCGGGGCAGGCGCCCGGCGCCACCATGCCCGACTGGTACGACCCCGAGAACAACTGGCCCCCGCTGTCCCTCACCGGCCTCAACCCGGTCGTGGACGTCGAGGACCTCTCCATGATGGTGATGCGCCTCGAAGGCGGCATCCACGCCAGCTACCAGCAGTGCCACTACACGCCCGACTACTGGCGCAACTACACGGTCATCGGCACCGAGGGCCGCCTGGAGAACTTCGGCGACCACGGCGACACCGCCGAGGTCCGCGTCTGGAAGCACCGCAGCGGCTACCGCGCCGACGCCGACCTCGTCGTCCCGATGCCCTCGCCCGGCGAGGGCGGGCACGGCGGCTCCGACCCGCTGCTCGTCGCCGAGTTCCTGCGCTTCGTGCGCGAGGGCGGCGCCACCGACACCAGCCCCGTCGCCGCCCGCGAGGCGGTGGCCGCGGGCGTCGCGGCCACCGAGTCGCTGCGGGCGGACGGGCAGCCGGTGACGGTGGAGCGCGTCGCACCGGAACTCGCCGACTGGTTCACGAGCGGCCAGAGCTGAGGGCCCTGGAACCCCTCACCCCGTCCACGACCAGTTCGCGACCTCCGGAAGATCCGTGCCGTGCTCGCGGATCCATGCGTGGTGCCGGGTGCGCGCGTCGGCCATCGTCTGGCGCACCGCCGTGGCGCGCACACCGAGCCCCGGCACCCGGTCGATGACGTCCATGACGAGCCGGTACCGGTCGAGATCGTTGCGCACGACCATGTCGAACGGCGTGGTCGTGGTGCCCGACTCCTTGTAGCCGCGTACGTGCAGGTGGGCATGGCCCGTGCGGCGGTAGGCGAGCCGGTGGATCAGCCACGGGTAGCCGTGGTACGCGAAGATCACCGGCTTGTCGGCCGTGAACAGCGCGTCGTACTCGAAGTCCGGCATGCCGTGCGGGTGTTCGCCCTGGGGCAGCAGGCGTGTCATGTCGACGACGTTGACGACCCGCACCGCGAGCTCCGGCAGCTGGGTGCGCAACAGGCCCGCCGCGGCGAGGACTTCCTGCGTCGGCACGTCACCGGCGCACGCGAGGACGACGTCCGGCTCGCGGCTGCCGTCCTCGGTGCCGGCCCACTCCCACACCCCGGCGCCGCGCGCGCAGTGCGCACGGGCCTGGTCCAGGGACAGCCAGTCGAAGCACGGCTGCTTCCCGGCCACCACGACATTGACGTAATCGCGACTGTGCAGCACGTGCTCGGCCACCGACAGCAAGGTGTTGGCGTCCGGCGGCAGATAGACCCGTACGACGTCGGGGCTCTTGTTCAGGACGTGGTCGACGAAGCCGGGGTCCTGGTGCGAGAAGCCGTTGTGGTCCTGGCGCCAGACGTGCGAGGTCAGCAGGTAGTTGAGGGAGGGCAGCGGGGCCCGCCACGACAGCTCCCGCGAGGTCTTCAGCCACTTGATGTGCTGGTTCACCATCGAGTCGACGATGTGCACGAACGCCTCGTAGCAGGAGAACAGGCCGTGCCTGCCGGTGAGGTTGTAGCCCTCCAGCCAGCCCTGGCAGAGGTGCTCGGACAGCACCTCCATCACGCGGCCGTTGTGCGCCAGGTGCTCGTCCGTGGGGAGCGTGCCCGCCTGCCAGGCCTTGCCGGTGGCGTCGTAGACGGCCTGGAGCCGGTTGGACGCCGTCTCGTCGGGGCCGACGATGCGGAAGTCGCGGCGGTCCGCGGTGTCCCTCATGACTTGGGCCAGCAGGTCGCCGAGCACCCGGGTGGGCTCGTGGAGCGCGGTGCCCGGCTTGTCGACGGGCACGGCGAAGCGCTCCAGCGGGGGGAGCGGCAGCTCGCGGGTGAGCAGCCCGCCGTTGGCATGCGGCGTGCCACCGAGGCGCCGGGTGCCCTCGGGCACGTACGAGAGGACCTGCTCGGTGGGGCGGCCCTCGGCGTCGAAGAGCTCCTCGGGGTGGTAGGAGCGCAGCCACGCCTCCAACTGCCGCAGGTGGTCCGGGTTCTCGCGGACACCGGGCAGCGGCACCTGGTGGGAGCGCCACGTGCCCTCGACGGGTTCGTCGTCCACGCTCGCGGGCCCCGTCCAGCCCTTCGGCGTGCGCAGCACGATCATCGGCCAGCGGGCCGGCTCGGTCGTCCTCCCTTCCCGGGCCTCGCGCTGGATCCGGGCGATGCGGTCGAGGGCCTGGTCCATGGTGCGGGCCAGATCGCGGTGGACGCGCAACGGGTCGTCGCCGGACACGTGCAGGGGCTCGTGCCCGTATCCGCGAAGGAGCTCGTCGAGCTCGGCGTCGGGGATGCGGGCGAGCACGGTGGGGTTGGCGATCTTGTAGCCGTTGAGGTGCAGGATCGGCAGGACCGCCCCGTCGTGCACCGGGTCGAGGAACTTGTTCGCGTGCCAGGAGGTCGCGAGCGGCCCGGTCTCCGCCTCGCCGTCGCCGATGACACAGGCGACGAGCAGACCGGGATTGTCGAGGGCGGCGCCGTAGGCGTGCGCGAGGGAGTAGCCGAGTTCGCCGCCCTCGTGGATGGACCCGGGGGTTTCGGGCGCGACATGGCTCGGCACCCCGCCGGGGAAGGAGAACTGCTTGAACAGCCGTCCCATGCCGGCGGCGTCCCGCGTGACGTCCGGATAGGTCGCCGAATACGTCCCTTCCAGCCAGGAGTTCGCGAGCACGGCGGGCCCGCCGTGGCCGGGACCCCAGACGCACAGGGCGTCGAGGTCGCGCTCCTTGATGACGCGATTGAGGTGCGTGTGCACGAGGTTGAGGCCGGGGGAGGTGCCCCAGTGGCCGAGCAGACGCGGCTTGATGTGGTCGGGCGTGAGCGGCTCGGTGAGCAGTGGGTTGTCGAGGAGATAGATCTGGCCGGCCGCGAGATAGTTGGCGGCACGCCAGTGCGCGTCGAGCGCGGCGGCCTGGTGCTTGGAAAGATCCTTCGCCATGGCAGCTCCCTCAGTGGCGGCAGCGGTGTGCTCGGCGCCGCCAGTCTGCCGCCCGGCCCGGCCGCGCACGAAGAGCCCTTGTGGCCATCGTGCCAATCCCGGCGCCGGGCCGCCCGAGGGGAGCGGGGCGGGCCCAGCCGGTGCGGCCGCCCTCAGTCGCCGCTCAGCGTCCGGAACGGGGTGCGGCCGTACGCGTCCCGGTACAGCGCCGCGAAGCGCCCGGTGTGGTGGAAGCCCCAGCGCGCGGCGATGCCGGTGACCGTCGCGTCCGCCGGGTCGGCGGCCAGCAGCTCGGCGTGCGCGTGTGCCAGGCGCACCCGGCGCAGATGGGCCAGCGGCGTGGTGTCCAGATGTCGCCGGAACGCGTACTGCAGCGCCCGCACGGTGACATGCGCGGCCGCGGCGATCTCACCGACGGTGAGCGGCTCGTGGGCGTGCTCCTCGATGTGGGCGACGGCGCGCCGCAGGGTCGCGGAGTGGGCGTCGTGCCGGTCCGTCCCCGTCGGCCGGGCGAGCGCCGTGCTGGGGAAGGCGCCGAGGACGCTCGCCGCCAGGTACTGGGCGGCCGTCGAGGCGATCAGCGGCTCGGTGGCGATCGCGGGGTCGGCCAGCACGTGGTCGCGCACGTGCACGATGGTCCGCTTCAGGTGGTCGGCCGCGGCGGCGGAGACGGGCCGGTGGCCGGTGAGCCGCACCGGTCCCGGCGCCGCTCCAGGCGCGGAGGTGGCGACCTGGTTCAGGAGGCCGGGGTCGAGCATGGTGATGTTGTACCGGGCGCCGCAGATCCGCCCCTCGTAGGGCAGTTCGGGAGGGGCGAAGGAGACCATGTCGCCCGGTCCGAAGTTGTCCTCGACATCGCCGAAGGCGTGATCCTGGATGGTGCCCTCGTGGACGAGGCACAGACAGATCTTCTGAAGCGGCGTCACCTCGTAGCGCATGTCGAAATCGAGGTCGAGTTCGTCGACGGTCACGCCCGGCAGCCACTCGCGCCGGATCCGCGTCCTGCTGGACTCGGGCGTGCCGTTACCGATGCGCATCCGCGCATAGTGACGACTGAGGAAATCCTCGGTGACCCCGATGTCGCTGCTGTCGAAATGCAGTGTGCTCATGTGTGCCGCGCTCCCCACTGACACATGCCCGGTGCGGTCAGCCTACGACCGGCGGCGCGGCGGCTGCCATGCCGCGTACCTGCGGGTGCGTGCGTGTGCCGCGTTTCGTTTTCCGGATGGACCTCGCCGGACACTTCGCTGTGGGGACTGCGGCCTTCGTGGGGCAGGCCCGAGCATCAAGGTGTCGACACCGTCCTCGCCCAAGTACCGTGGCGGCTACGGGTCGAGAGCGCCGAACCGGTGCTCCCGTCGAAGTCTGAGAAAGGTGAACGCCCTGCCCGCTCCCGCTTCCCCCACTGGTGGCCCCATGGCCTTCTTCATGCTGTCCTCGACGCGGCCGCTCGCTCTGCTGTCGGCCACCGACCTCGCCAAGGAACACGAACGGCTGCATACGGAGGTGGCCCAGCTCAAGCAGGCCGTGACCTCGCACGCCCTGGTGGACCAGGCCATCGGCGTGGTCGTCGTGCTCGGCAGGATCCCGCCCGAGGACGCGTGGCGCGTGCTGCGCGACGTGTCGCAGCGCGCCAACGTCAAGCTGAATCTGGTGGCCGAGCACCTCCTGGACTTCGCCCAGGGAGGTCTCCTGCCGGACGACGAGCGGGAGGAGTTGCAGCGGGCCATGGTGCGCTACGCCTCGCTGCGGCCGCCGTCGTCGTCTCCGTCCCAGTCCCCGTCGCCGGAGCAGGCCGGCGAGTGAAGGCCGGCGTGCGAAGGCGGTGACCGCGGCCGGTCAGCTCAACTGCCGCCGCATGAGGGTCAGATCGAGCCACCGGCCGAACTTGGTGCCCACCTCGCGCACCGTGCCGGCGTGCTCGAATCCGTGCCGTTCGTGCAGGCGGATCGAGGCCGCGTTGCCCGACTCGATTCCGGCGATCATGACGTGCAGGCCGTCGGCGGTGGCGGAGTCGACGAGCGCGGTCAGCAGGGCGGACCCGATGCCGGCCCCCTGGTGGCCCCCGGTGACGTACACCGAGTTCTCCACGGTGTGCCGGAAGCCCGAGTACGCCTTCCAGGGCCCGTAGACACCGAACCCCACGACCTCGCCGCCGATCTCGGCCACCTGGGCCGAACCGCGCTCCAGATGCCCGCCCAGCCAGGCGGCGCCCTCCTCGCGGGACTGCGGAGTGTCCGTCCACAGCGCGGTGCCGTGCTCGATGGCGTGGTTGCGGATGGCGAGGACGGCGTCCAGGTCGTCCTCGTGGGCCGGGCGGACCTTCACCGCCGGGGCCGGCGTCTCGTATCGTAGAACCATGTCCAATATCGTAGACCCCCTGGTGGAGCGCATCGGTGCCCGGATCCGCGCGGAGCGGGACCGGCGTCATTGGACCCTGGCGGAGCTGGCCGAGGAGTCCGGGGTGTCGCGGGCGATGATCCACCGGATCGAGCGCGGCGAGAGCAGCCCGAGCGCCGTGATCCTCGGCAAGCTGTCGGCGGCGTTCCGGCTGAGCGTGGCGACGCTGCTCGACCCGGAGCCGGACCCCGCGTCGGTCGAGGAACGGGTGCGGCGCGCGCAGGCGGCGCCGCGCTGGCAGGACCCGGAGACGGGATACGCGCGGCGGCAGGTGTCGGGACCGGGCTTCCCCGCGGAGGTGGCCGAGATCCGGCTGCCGGCCGGGGCCGAGGTCCCCTACCCGGCCGCGGCGTTCGCGTTCCACCGCCAGATCATCTGGGTGCTCGAAGGACATCTGACCTTCCACGAGGGCGACGCGGTGCACGAACTCGACCCGGGCGACACGGTCGAACTGGGCCCGCCCACGGCCTGCGTCTTCGCCAACTCCACGGAACGGGACTGCCGTTACGCCGTGGTGCTCGTACGCGGCGAGGCCCCGTGAGGCTGCCGCGCGGGGGCGTCGTGGTGCTGTCCTGCACCGCCGGAGTGGCGCTCTCCAACAACTACGCGATCCAGCCGGCGCTCGGCGACGTGGCCCGCGACACCGGTTCGTCGGCCGCCGCCGTCGGCCTGGTCACGACCGCCGCGCTCGCCGGATGCATCGCCG
This sequence comes from Streptomyces sp. NPDC051684, assembly GCF_044453445.1. Lineage (NCBI taxonomy): Bacteria > Bacillati > Actinomycetota > Actinomycetes > Kitasatosporales > Streptomycetaceae > Streptomyces > Streptomyces sp. NPDC051684. Next base: position 121,850 of record NZ_JBITCS010000025.1, read on the forward strand.
GATTCGCCTTCCTCCTGCCGCTCGCGGACCGCGCGGCGCCCCGGCGCCTCGTCGCGGGCCAGCTCACGCTGCTCACGGCCGGGCTGCTGCTCGCCTCCCGCGCCCCCGGCCTCGGCCTGCTGCTCCTCGCGTACGTGATGGTGGGCGCGGGCGCGAGCGTCAGCGCGATGGCCTCCACCATCGCGGGGCGCGGGGTGCCGGGGGAGCGGCGCGGGGCGGCCGTCGCGGGCGTCGCGGCGGGCATGTCGGCCGGAATCCTGCTCAGCCGGCTCGTCGGCGGGGCGCTGGCCGACGCGCTCGGCTGGCGGGGAATGCTGCTTGCGTTCGCGGGGCTCGTGGTGGTGTGCGGGGCGGCGGCGTGGACGCGGCTGCCGGGGGAGCGGCCCGAGGGCGGCGCCGACGGCGGATACCTCGGCACGCTCGCCGCGCTGCCCGGCCTGCTGCGCCGACACCGCGCGCTGCGGCTCGCGGTGTTCAGCGGCAGCCTCTGGTACCTGGCCTTCAGCCTCGTCTGGGTCGCGCTCACGGTGCGGCTTGCGCAGCCGCCGTACGGCCTCGACGCGGCGGCCATCGGCCTGTACAGCCTGGCCGGGGCGCTCGGGTTCGCGGCGTTGCCCGTGGCCGGGCGCCTTGGGGACCGCTACTCGCCGCGCGCGGTGATCGCCGGGAGCATGGCGGTGGCGGCCGCCGGTGCGGCGCTGCTGTGCACGGGGCTCGCCCGGCCCGTGGTGACGGCCGCGGGCCTCGCGCTGGTCGACGCGGGCTGCTTCACGGCACAGGCCGCCAACCAGACCCGCGTCATGTCCATCGACCCCCGCCACAGCGGCAGCCTCAGCGGCGTCTACCTGCTCCTGTACTTCCTGTCGGGCGCCCTCGGCGCGGGGGTGGCGGCGCCGCTTGTGTCGTGGGGCGGCTGGACGGCGGCGAGCGGCGCAGTGTGCGCGGCGCTGGTCGCGGCGGGGGTGACGGTGGGCACAATCAACCCTCGCCGGCGATTGAGGCGCGGGGTCCGGGGCGGAGCCCCGTGCGGTGGGGCGCAGGCCGAACGGTGACCCGAACCGCCCACCCGGTCACGCGTCGCGCCGCGCCCGCTTCTCCGCCTGCTCCGCGTGCAGCTTCTTCACCCGGACGTTCTCCTTGCGGACATCCGCCTGCGTGGCCCGCTCCGCCTGCAGCCACTCCGGGTTCTCGGCCTTGATGGCCTCGATCTGCTCCGTGGTCAGCGCCTCCGTGACGCCGCCGCGGGCCAGGCCCGAGATGGAGACGCCCAGCTTCTGCGCCACCACGGGGCGCGGGTGCGGACCGTTCGCGCGCAGGTCGACGAGCCACTGCGGCGGCTCCGCCTGCAGCGCGGTCAGCTCGGCGCGCGAGACGACGCCCTCCTGGAACTCGGCGGGCGTGGCCTCGAGGTACACACCCAGCTTCTTCGCCGCGGTTGCGGGCTTCATGGTCTGGGTGCTCTGGTGCGAACTCATGAGGTCAAGGGTATCGAGCGTGACGGGGCCCGCCGACCACGGCGGGTAGCCTTGCCCCCGTGACCGGCACGCAAGAAACCCCCGAACAGACCCCAGGCCCCGGCTTCCGGCTGGCCTACGTTCCCGGGGCCACCCCCGCCAAGTGGGTGCGGATCTGGCGCGAGCGACTGCCCGGCGTGCCGCTCGACCTCGTGCAGGTGACCGCGGCCGAGGTGGCCGACGTGCTGCGCCGCGGGGACGCCGACGCGGGCCTGGTGCGGCCGCCCGTCGACGGCGAGTACTTCAGCGCGATCCCGCTCTACACCGAGAAGACCGTGGTCGTGGTCCCCAAGGACCACGTCGTGACCGCCGCGGACGAGGTCAGCCTCGCCGACCTCGCCGACGAGATCGTGCAGCATCCGCTCGACGACGTGCTCGGCTGGGAGCGGCCGCCCGGGCAGCCCGCCTTCGAGCGCCCGGCCACCACGGCCGACGCCATCGAGCTGGTCGCGGCGGGCGTGGGCCTGCTCGTCGTCCCGATGTCGCTGGCCCGGCTGCACCACCGCAAGGACCTCACGTACCGCACGGTCACCGATGCTCCGGAGTCGAGCGTGGCGCTCGCCTGGCCCCAGGAGCGGACCACGGATCAGGTCGAGGACTTCATCGGCATCGTGCGCGGGCGGACGGTGAACAGTTCGCGGGGGCGTGCGCAGGCTGAGCCCGAGAAGAAGGCGTCCGAGAAGAAGAAGCAGCCGGCGGGGAAGAAGTTCGTGAAGCCGGGGCGCATCCGGCAGGACGGGCGGCCGCAGTCGAAGCGGAGTGCCAATAAGCCGGGTAAGCGGAAGCGGTCCTGAGTCACCGGGACTGGTGCGGTCGACCGTCCGCCGGTCGCGGGGCTCCGCCTCGGGCCCCGCTGCTCAATCGCCGCAAGGGCTTGAAATGCTCGATCCGCCGCAAGGGCTTTAAGTGCTCGGGCCTGAACGATTGGGTGCGCCCGAGCGCAAGCCCGCCATCACCAGGTCCAGCAGGCGGCCCGCCCGGTCCTGCCAGTCGCCCCGTGGGTCGATCAGCCACAGGCCGGCGATGGCCAGCATGAAGTCGTCCGGGGTGACGCCGGGGCGGATCGTGCCCGCCTTCTCGTTCGCGTCCAGGAGACGGGACACCGCCTCGGTCAGCGGGCCGTGCGCGAGCTGCTTCATCGTGCCGCGCGCGCTCGTCGCCTCGCGGAGCGCGTCCGCGAGGCCCGCCTTGGCCATCGCGTACTGCGCGAGGCGGTCCATCCACTCCCGCAGGGCCACCTCCGGCGGCCGTCCGCACAGCAACTCGCAGGCCGCGTCGGCGACCTGCTCCACCTCGTAGCGGTACACCTCGAGGACGAGCGCCTCACGGCTGGGGAAATTGCGGTAGAACGTGCCCTGCCCGACGCCCGCCTTCTTCGCGATCGTGCTCAACGGCGTGTCCGCGGAGCGCGTCAACTCGGCCAGGGCCACCTCGAGGATGCGGTCGCGATTGCGCTGTGCGTCCGAGCGCAGCGCGGCCGACTTCTTCGAGTGCCCCACGCGAGTTCTCCTCTTTCTGCCGTGGCGGGGAATAGTCCTTGCTGGGCGGACAGTTGTCCACTACGTTCGTGTCCCGTAGAACGGACAGCTGTCCGGTTAGGGTCAACACCCTAGTGGGTACCGGCCCCGGCCGCACCCACGTCCGGTCCGCCACCCACTTTGAGTACAGCGCCGATTCTCCACGCATCAGACACGCGAAAGAAGGCTGCACCCATGCCCCCAGCTGACAGCGGCGGCACGACCGTGTCCGCTACGTCCAGCGTCGTCACCTTGAACATCAACGGGGAGAAGCACACTCTGCCCGTCGACCACCGCACCACGCTGCTCGACGCCCTGCGCGAGCGGCTCGACATGACCGGCACGAAGAAGGGCTGCGACCAGGGGCAGTGCGGCGCCTGCACGGTGCTGGTCGACGGGCGCAGGACCGTCGCCTGTCTGCAGCTCGCGGTCGCCGCCGAGGACCGGGAGATCACCACCATCGAGGGCGTCGCGGGCCCGGACGGTGAACTGCACCCGGTCCAGGAGGCGTTCGTCGAGCTCGACGGGTACCAGTGCGGCTACTGCACGCCCGGCCAGATCTGTTCGGCCATCGCCGTCATCGAGGAGCACGCCGCGGGCTGGCCGTCCGCGGCCACCGGCGACGTGCGGCCCGGGGCCGCCCCGCAGCCGCTGACCCCGGAGGAGATCAGGGAACGGATGAGCGGAAACCTGTGCCGCTGCGGCGCGTACGTGTCGATCGTCCAGGCGGTCGCCCACGCGGCCGCGCACGCCGCCGACGACGCGAAGGAGACCGTGGCGTGAGGGAGTTCGGATACGAGCGGGCCTCCGACGTGGCGGGCGCGGTGGCGGTGCTGGGTGCCGACCCCGAGGCGCGCTTCCTCGGCGGTGGCACCAACCTCGTCGACCTGATGAAGATCGGCGTGGAGCGCCCCGCGCGCCTCGTCGACGTACGGGAACTGCCGCTCGACAGCGTCGAGGTGACCGACGAGGGCGGGCTGCGCATCGGAGCCACCGTCACCAACAGTGATCTCGCCGCCCATCCCGAAGTGCGGTTCCGTTACCCGGCGTTGGCTCAGGCCGTGCTCGCCGGGGCCTCCGGGCAGCTGCGCAACATGGCCACCGTCGGCGGGAATCTGCTGCAGCGCACCCGCTGCGGCTACTTCACCGACGTCAGCAAGCCGTGCAACAAGCGGGAGCCCGGCAGCGGTTGCCCGGCCGTCGAGGGCGAGCACCGCAATCACGCCATCCTCGGCGCGAGCGAGCACTGCGTCGCAGTGCACCCGTCCGACATGGGTGTCGCGCTCGCCGCGTTCGACGCCGTCGTCGAGTATGAAACCGCGGAAGGCAAGGGCGAGTTGGCGCTCGCCGATTTCTACCGGCCCGTCGGTGACACCCCGCACCTGGAGACCGGTCTACCGGCCGGTGCGCTCATCACCGCGGTCACCCTGCCGCCCGCGCCCGTGGCCGCGAACTCGACGTACCGCAAGGTCCGCGAGCGCGCCTCGTACGCCTTCGCCGTCGGCTCGGTGGCCGCCGCCGTCGACGTACAGGACGGCGTCGTACGGGACGCGCGGATCGCGCTCGGCGCGGTCGCCTCGCGGCCGTGGCGGGCCCGTGCCGCCGAGGCGGCGCTGATCGGGCAGCCCGCCGAGGGTGCGACGTTCGCGGCGGCGGCCGACGCCGAGCTCGCCGCGGCGAAGCCGCTGCCCGACAGCACGTACAAGGTGCCCCTGATGCGCAATCTGATCGTTGCGCTGCTCACCGAACTCGCCTCGGAGGCCACCCGATGACGACCACCACCACAGCGGCCGGCACGACGCGATCGGACTCGGTGGGTGTCGGGCGCAGCCGGATCGAGGGGCGAGAGAAGGTCACGGGGGCCGCCCGGTACGCGGGCGAGTTCCCGTTCACCGACCTCGCGCACGGCTGGCTCGTGCTGTCCACCGTGGCGCGCGGCCGGGTCCGTTCGGTCGGCGAGGAGGCCGTGCGCGCCATGCCCGGCGTGCTGGCCGTCATGCACCACGGCAACGCGCCCCGGATCAACACCGATTACCTCACCCTGATGGGTCCGCCCGACGGCATCCTGCACGTCTTCCAGCACGACCAGGTGCTGCACGCGGGATGGCCCGTCGCGCTCGTCGTCGCCGAGACGTCCGAGCAGGCGCGGGAGGCAGCCGAGGCGCTCGTCGTCGAGTACGACACCGAGCCGCACGACATCGCCTTCGAGGCCGACCGCCCCGGCACCTACACCCCCGAGGGCTCGGAGGCCGTCAAGGGCGACCTGGAGGCCGAACTCGCCGCGTCCGCCGCCGTCGTGGACGAGCGGTACACCACGCCCGAGACGCACCACACGGCCATGGAGCCGCACGCGGTGACCGTGCGCTGGGACGAGGGGCGCCTGGAGGTGTTCGACGCCAACCAGGGCAGCAAGGCGGTTGCCGACCAGCTCGCGGCGACCTTCTCGCTCGACCCGTCCGCCGTGCGCGTCCGCTCGGAACACGTCGGCGGCGCCTTCGGCGGCAAGCTCGTGGCCTCGCACCACATCGCCGCCGTGATGGCCGCCACCGAGCTCCGGCGCCCCGTCCGCCTGGCCATGACGCGACGTCAGGTCTTCGCGCTCACCACCTACCGCAGCCCCACCACGCAGCGGGTACGCCTCGGCGCCGACACCGACGGACGGCTTCGCGCGTTCGGGCACGACGCGCAGTCGCTGACCTCGAACATCCGCGAGTTCGTCGAGGCGAGCGCCGGGTACGGCCGCGTGATGTACGCGTCCGACGCGCACCTCTCCGTGAACCGTGTGGTGCCCGTGGACCTGCCGACCCCGGGGTTCGTGCGGGCGCCCGGCGAGGCCCCCGGCTCGTACGCCGTGGAGTCGGCGCTCGACGAGCTCGCCGAGAAGCTCGGCATGGACCCGATCGAGCTGCGCGTGCGCAACGAGCCGGAGGTGGGGCCGGTCTCCGGGCTGCCGTTCAGCAGCCGCAATCTGCTCGGCTGCTACGAGGAGGGGGCGCGCCGCTTCGGCTGGGCGGGCCGCGACCCGCGGCCGCGCGTGCGCCGCGAGGGCCGCTGGCTGCTCGGCACGGGCGTTGCGGCTTGCTCCTTCCCGTCCGGTGTCGCTCCGTCGACGGCGTCCGTCACCGCCGAGCACGACGGTACGTTCACCGTCCGGATCACGGCGGCGGACGTCGGTACGGGAGCTCGCACCGCGCTGACCCAGATCGCCGCCGACGAACTCGGCGTCGACCAGGGCCTGGTCCGGGTGCGGATCGCCGACAGCGACTTCGGGCAGGCGTGGCTCTCGGGCGGCTCGATGGGCACCCGCTCCTGGGGCTGGGCCGTGATGGCCGCGAGCCGGGAGCTGCGCGAGCGCGTGACCCCGACCGCCGCCATCCCGGCAGACGGTCTCACCGTGCGCACCGACACGACCGAACTGGTCGGCGCCCTCGCGCAGAAGGAGCGCTACTCCTACGGCGCGCAGTTCGCCGAGGTCGCCGTGGACGTGGCGAGCGGCGAGGTCCGCGTGCGGCGCCTGCTCGGCGTCTTCTCCGCGGGCCGCATCATCAACCCGCTGACCGCGCGCAGCCAGTTGGTGGGCGGCATGACGTGGGGCATCTCCATGGCGCTGCACGAGGAGGCCGTGCGGGACGCGGCGGACGGCGGGCACGTCGGCGCCGACTTCGCGGGTTACCACGTCGCCGCCAACGCGGACGTGCCGGTCGTCGAGGCGCACTGGGTCGACGACACCGACCCGGACGACCCCGTCGGCATCAAGGGCGTCGGCGAGATCGGCATCGTCGGCACGGCCGCCGCGATCGGCAACGCCGTGTGGCACGCGACCGGGGTGCGCCACCGCGACCTGCCGCTGCGGCCCGACCGGGTCCTGCTCGCCGAGGCGCAGCGCGACCATGCTTGATCTCGCGACCGAACTGAGCGAATGGGCCGCGCAGGGACGGGAGTTCGCTGTCGCCACCGTCGTCTCGGTGAGCGGCAGCGCGCCCCGGCCGCCCGGCGCGGCCCTCGCCGTCGACGCGGCGGGCGAGGTCATCGGCTCGGTGTCCGGTGGCTGCGTGGAAGGCGCCGTCTACGAACTGTGCGTCCAGGCCCTCGCGGACGGCACGCCCGCCCGCGAGCGGTTCGGGTACAGCGACGACGACGCCTTCGCCGTGGGTCTGACCTGCGGCGGCGAGGTCGAGGTGCACGTCGAACCGGTGCGGCTCGACGCGCCGTCCCGGCAGGCCGTGGTCGCGGCACTCGCCGTCGCGGCGCGCGGCGAGGCGGTCGCGCTCGCCCGGATCCTCGACGGACCGGGTGAACTCGCCGCCACCGGCGGCCTGTTGATGATCCGCCCCGACGGCTCGACCGAGGGGCACCTCACGGCAGGCGACGACTCGGGGCTCGCGGCGCAGGCCCGCGCCTACCTCGACCTCGGCCGTACCGGGCTGTGCGAGGTGCCGGAGAGCAAGGCTCGCTGCGACGGCGACGTCACCCTGTTCGTCGAGTCGAGCGTGCCGCCCGCGCGGATGATCGTGTTCGGCGCGGTGGACTTCGCGGGCGCGCTGGTCAAGGTCGGCAAGCTGCTCGGCTTCCACGTCACCCTCTGCGACGCGCGCGGCGTCTTCGCGACGCCGACCCGCTTCCCGGAGGCGGACGAGGTGGTCGTGGAGTGGCCCGACCGCTACCTCCGTTCGACGGCGACGGACGAGCGCACCGTCCTGTGCGTCCTCACGCACGACGCCAAGTTCGACGTGCCGCTCCTGGAGGTGGCGCTGCGGCTGCCCGTCTCCTACGTCGGCGCGATGGGCTCGCGGCGCACGCACGACGACCGGATGGAGAAGTTGCGCGAAGTCGGGCTCGGAGGTGCCGAGTTGGCGCGCCTGCACTCGCCGATAGGGCTCGACATCGGCGGGCGCACGCCGGAGGAGACCGCCGTGTCGATCGGGGCGGAGATCGTCGCGGCGCGGCGCGGCGGGAGCGGGCTGCCGCTGCGCGGCGGCGAGGGCGCGATCCACGGCTGACGTCCCGGGGCGGACTCCCGCGCGATGCCTCCGTGCGCTCTGCGCCTACGGAGGCATCGTGCGGGTGTCCCGCGGCTCCACGTACGGCTCCTCTCCCTCGGGAAGTCCGCCGCTGATGGCGCGCTGCCGGGCCAGCTCCGCGTCGAATTCGAGGCCGAGCAGGAGCGCCAGGTTCGACAGCCACAGCCAGACCAGGAAGATGATGACGCCGGCCAGGGTGCCGTACGTCTTGTTGTACGAGCCGAACCCGGCCACGTACAGCGCGAATCCGCCCGAGGCGGCCAGCCACAGCAGGACGGCGAGGAAGCTGCCGGGGCTCAGCCAGCGGAAGCCGGGGCCGTGCACGTTGGGGGCGCGCCAGAAGAGCAGCGCCACCATCAGGGCCATCAGGACGAGCAGCACCGGCCACTTCGCGATGTTCCACGTCGTGAGCGCCGCGTCGCCCGCCCCGAGCGCGTCGCCCGCGCGCTTGGCCAGCGGGCCGGTGAACACGACGATGGTCGCGCTCGCCGCGAGCAGCACCATCAGCGCGACGGTCAGCGCGAGCCGCAGCGGCGCCAGCTTCCATATCGGGCGGCCCTCCTCCGTGTCGTAGACGGCGTTCGCGGTCCGGATGAACGCGGCGATGTAACTGGAGGCCGTCCACACGGCGGCCAGCAGGCTCACCGCCGCGACCACCCCGCTCGCCCCGCCCCTGTCCTGCAACTGCTGGACGGCGTCGTTGAGCAGGTCGCGCACCGGGCCGGGCGTGAGGTGGCGCAGATTGTCCAGGACGCCCTCCGTGGCCCGCTCGCCGATCACACCGAGCAGGGACACCAGGACGAGCAGCCCGGGGAAGATCGAGAGGACGCCGTAGTACGTCAGCGCGGCCGCCCGGTCGGTCAGGTCGTCGTCGAACGCCTCCTTGCCGGTACGCCGCAGCACGGCCCACCAGGAGCGGGCCGGGAGGTCCGTGGGGTCCTTCGGCTCCTCGCGCCCGCGAGGTTCCTCGTGCGTCATGGCGCTCCCTCGGCTCGTGCGTTCATGTCCCGCTCCGGCGGGGGAAGCGCGGCCCTGGCGCGGACCCGCTCCAGTGCGGCCTCCGGACGGGACGCGCTCTCGGTCGTGGCCGGCGAGTTCCCTTGAAAGGACTGCTCAAAGCATCGGGTCCCGGTGCGCGGCCGAATCCGTTCCCCACCCCCCCCACGAACCGGCAGGAACAGTCGGCATGAACAGCCCCGACACCCGGTGCCCGACTCCCATGGACCACACTTCCGCCCCCGTTCTCGAAGCCGTGGAGGCCTACCACTCGCACGGCAGGCTCGCCTTCACACCCCCCGGTCACAAACAGGCGCGCGGCGCCGACGAGCAGGCCAGACGTGTGCTCGGCGACGCCTTCCACGCAGGCGTACGAGGAGGCCTTCGAGCGCCACCCGGACGCGCGCGGAGCGCTGATCACCAGCCCGACCCCGTACGGGACGTGCGCCGACCTGGCGCGCCTAGGGCTTGTCGTTTGGATCAGGCCGGGCTCGCGGGGCCTGGCACGCACGCTCGCGGCGTTGTCGTCGGTCGACGACGCTCCGCGTCGCCTC
>NZ_JBITCS010000026.1:0-39791 GCF_044453445.1 Streptomyces sp. NPDC051684
AGGGAGGCGACGCGGAGCGTCGTCGACCGACGACAACGCCGCGAGCGTGCGTGCCAGGCCCCGCGAGCCCGGCCTGATCCAAACGACAAGCCCTACCCCCGCCAGGGCCCGGACCGGGAGCTGAAGAAGACGGTCGAGGGCTACCGGAAGGGCAGCGTCGACGCCGACACGCTTCGCGCCACCGCCGCCGAACTCCGTGGCTCCGCCTGGCGGGAACTGGCCGCTTCCGGCATCGACGAGGTGCCGACCGGCGACTTCTCGTACGACGACCACGTGCTGGACACGACCGTCATGGTCGGGGCGGTGCCCGAGCGCCACCGGGCCGCCGTCGCGGCGGACGCCCTGGACGGGTACTTCGCCATGGCGCGCGGCACCCAGGATATCGCCCCGCTGGAGATGACCAAGTGGTTCGACACCAACTACCACTATCTGGTGCCGGAGTTGGGGCCCGACACCGAGTTCACCACCGACTCCGGCAAGCAGGTCGCGGAGCTCCGGGAGGCCCTCGCCCTCGGACTCGACGCCCGTCCCGTGCTGGTGGGTCCGGTCACCTACCTCTTGTTGTCGAAGCCCGCTCCCGGTGTGGCCGAAGACTTCGATCCGCTGACCCTGCTGGACCGGCTGCCGCCCGTCTACGCCGAGGTGCTCTCCGACCTGCGCGCCTCGGGGGCCGCCTGGGTACAGCTCGACGAGCCCGCCCTGGTCCAGGACCGCACCCCGGCGGAGCTGAACGCCGCCGCTCGCGCCTACCGTGACCTCGGTTCCCTCGCCGACCGGCCGAAGCTCCTGGTCGCCTCGTACTTCGACCGACTCGGCGAGGCGCTGCCGGTGCTCGCCAAGGCGCCCGTCGAGGGGCCTCGCGCTCGACCTCACCGGATCCGCCGCCGCCAACCTGGAGGAACTCGCCGCCGTCGGCGGCCTGCCCGGCAAGCGGCTCGTCGCCGGCGTGGTGAACGGCCGCAACATCTGGGTCAATGACCTGGAGCGGTCCCTCGCCACGCTCGGCACCCTGTTCGGGCTCGCCGACCGCGTCGACGTCGCCCCTTCCTGCTCGCTGCTGCACGTTCCCCTGGACGCGTCCGTGGAGCGGGACATCGAGCCGCAGATCCGGCGCCGGCTCGCCTTCGCCCGCCAGAAGACCACCGAGGTCTCCACCCTCGCCAAGGGACTGACGCGAGGCACAGGCGTGGTCGCGGCCGAACTCACCGCCAACCGTGCCGCGTTGAACTCCCGCGCCACCTCCCCCATCACCCACGATCCGGCGGTACGGGCCCGGACCGCCGCCGTCACCGACAGCGACGCGCGCCGCTCGCAGCCCTGCTCCGAGCGGACCGCCGCCCAGCGGGCCCTCCTGAACCTGCCACTGCTGCCGACCACGACCATCGGCTCGTTCCCCGCAGACCGGTGAACTCCGCACCGCGCGAGCCGACTTGAGGACCGGACGCATCGACACCGCGGAGTACGAGGACCGGATGCGCGGCGAGATCCGCGAGGTCGTCTCCTTCCAGGAGAAGACCGGCCTCGACGTGCTCGTGCACGGCGAGCCCGCGCGCAACGACATGGTCCACTACTTCGCCGAACGGCTCGGCGGATACCTGGCCACCCAGCACGGCTGGGTGCAGTCCTACGGCACCCGCTATGTCCGCCCTCCGGTCCTCGCGGGCGACATCACCCGCCCCGAACCGATGACCGTGCGCTGGACGACGTACGCGCAGTCGCTCACCGGGCGTCCGGTCAAGGGCATGCTCACCGGCCCGGTCACCATGCTCGCCTGGTCCTTCGTCCGCGACGACCAGCCACTGGGCGACACCGCCCGGCAGGTCGCCCTCGCCCTGCGCGACGAGGTCAACGACCTTGAGTCAAATGGCACTTCGGTCGTCCAGGTCGACGAGCCCGCGCTCCGCGAGACGCTTCCACTGCGCGCTGCCGACCGCGCCGACCATCTCGCCTGGGCCACCGAGGCGTTCCGCCTCACCACCAGCGGCGTCCGTCCGGACACGCAGATCCACACCCACATGTGCTACGCCGAGTTCGGTGACATCGTGCGGGCCATCGACGCCCTCGACGCCGACGTCATCAGCCTGGAGGCGGCCCGCCCCACATGCGGATCGCGCACGAGCTGGCCGCTCACGGCTACCCGCGCGAGGCCGGTCCGGGCGTGTACGACATCCACTCGCCGCGCGTTCCCAGCGTCGACGAGGCAACGGTCCTGCTTCGTACGGGTCTTGAGGCCATCCCCGCCGAGCGGCTGTGGGTCAATCCGGACTGCGGCCTGAAGACCCGCGGCTGGGCCGAGACCCGGGCCTCCCTGGAACACCTCGTCACCGCCGCACGCGCCGTCCGTGCGGAGCTCGGGACGAACGGCACCGCGCACTGACGCACTGCTGTGAAGCGCTCGCCCCTGGTGCCGACATTCCGGCACCAGGGGCGAGGGACGCTCACCGGGCCTGCGTCAGGCAGTCGGCGCGTACGTGCGCTTTCCTCGCCGGTACGCGATCTCGCCGAGCGCGATGTCGCAGAGCACGAACGCCGCGAGCGGCAGGCCGAGCAGCGGCACGAAGTAGCCGAGCAGGGCGATCACCACCAACGACGGCACCACGACGTACGGCGGCACCTGCTGCCAGGCGCCGCGCGGGACCGGCCGCCCGAAGGCGGAGCCGCGTCCGCGCTGCCACCACATCCGATACCCCCACACGATCAGGAGCACCACGGCCAGGGCGAGCGCGCCGAGGGCGATCTGGTTGACGAGGCCGAACAGGTTGCCGGTGTGCAGGTCGATGCCCCAGCGGGACAGCTTGGCGAGCACCGGGTAGTCGGCGAACCGCACCACGTCCGTGACCCGGCCGCTCGCCGGGTCGACGGCGACGGCATCCTGCTTCTCCGGCCAACTCCGTTGGATCTGCTGGACGACGTACGCCGAGGAGGCGTCGGCGGGCGGGACGATCTCCACCGGGTTCGAGAGGCCTTCGGCGCGGGCCGCCTTCAGCACCGCGTTCAGGCCGACGCCGCCGTCGCTTCCAGGCGCACTCGACCCGCCCATGTCGTGCCCCGCGTGTTCGCCGCCGGAATCCGGGGCCGCGGTCGCGGTGACGGCCGGTGTCGTCTGGCCGAGCGCGGCACGCAGGTCGGTGATGCTCGCACCCGCGTACGTCGACCAGGTCAGGCCCGTCGCGGACAGGAAGAAGAGTCCGAGCGCCGCCCAGACGCCCACCGACCCGTGCAGCGAAAGGGTCCGCCTGCGGCCGCTCGTGCCGCGGATTGCGCGGCGGGAGCGGCGGCGGCCGAACCAGAGGACGAGGCCGCCGCCCGCGATCACCCACGTCCAGCTCGCCGCGAACTCGCTGTAGAGACGGCCCACTTGGCCGAGGTGGAGGTCGCGGTGGAGCTCGTCGATCCAGGTGCGCAGCGGCAGCGCGCCGGTGGATCCGTACTGTTCGAGGGCGCCGCGGATCTCGCCGTCGTACGGGTTCACGAACACCGCGAGCGTGTGGTCGGCGTCGACTCCCGCGACGCCGGAGAGCATGACCCGGGTCGTCGCCCCGGCCTCGGGCGAGGGCCGCACGGCGCTGACGTCTCCTTCCGGATGAGCCTTGCGGGCGGCGGCGACCTGATCGGCGACGGGCAGCTCGGACCTGCCCACGGGAACGTTCAGCTCATGGGCGTAGACGATCTTCTCGGCCTGGAAGGAGCCCGCGTAGAGCAGGCCCGTGACCGCGGCGACGAACAGGAACGGGGCGACGAACACCCCGGCGTAGAAGTGCAGTCGAAGCACCAGCGGGCGAAGTGACGCCCAGGCCGACCGGGTGGCGGGCGGTGACGGCGGTGCGTCCCGGCCCTCTTCCACCGGCCGGGAATCCGGGGTGTCCGAGGTTTCGGAGGTGATGGACAACGTGGTCCTCCAGTTCTGGGCAGCACGGAGTCCGGGCGCGGGCCGCTCGGCCCTGGGCGCATCCGGATCCGGTGCGGTGCATGGGGACTCGGCCGCGCGGGCCCGCTCAGGGCGTGCGCACGGCCGACGCCCGAGGGTGCGGCGCAGCCTCGGGTGAACCGGCTGTCGTCAGGCGACAGCGTTCCCTGCGGGTGGACCTCTGGAGGTGATGGGGTCCGCGAGGAGGAGCTCGCGCGGCGTACGGTCGCGCCGGGCGCGGCGGACCCGGACGCGCGGCCGGTGCGGCGGAGTCGGAAGGCGGAACGGGAGCCTGAGCGGTGCGACGATCCGGCCGACGACGCACCTCGCGAGGCGGAACGCGGCCTGCTCACCGTACGCGAGCCACAGCCCGCTCAGCACGGCGGCCAGCAGGTGGGCCGTGAGCATGCCGGAAGATGACATGCCACCCATGTCATGACCGCCGTGTGCCATGTCATGTATGCCGCCCGTACCACTCATGCCACTCATCGGGGCCATGGCACCCGTCGAGCCGGCCGGCATGGACTGCATGGGCATGTCGCCCATTCCCGTGGGCTCCATGGGCGCGCGGCACAACACGTGGTCCAGCCACCGCCCGGCGACGGAACCGCCGGACGCCGCCGGGTGCGTGACCACCTGCGCCCACGAGAAGAAGACGTGCAGCGCCGCCTGCGCGGCCACCGTCAGACCCACGACCGGCAGGATTCCGCGCTCACGGCCGGTGGGCACCCACGCCGCCGCACCGGTGGCCGCGCATCCGGCGGCCAGAGCCCACCAGGGCACGGTGTCACCGGACATGAGCGTGTGCGCCAGCGCCGTGAGCAGCACGCAGACGGCCGCGAGCATCGCGGCCCGTCCAGCGCGAGCGTCCCGGCGTGTGGTCATGGCCGACCCATCTTGGCATCCGCGCCCCGGTGATCACCGGCAGGTTCGCAACCCGGCATGCGCACCGCGGAAGCCACGTAGGATCGCCAGGTCATCACCGCGACGGGTGACAGGAAGCCGGTGCGAATCCGGCACGGTCCCGCCACTGTGACCGGGCAGAGCGCGTCAACGCTGCCCGGGAGTCAGGTCACTGGCCCGTCGCGGGCTTGTTCCGAGGAGCGCGGACTCCGTAGGAGGCTTCACGTGTACGACGGTCCGTACCGTCCCCATGCCCTTCCCCCTTCCCCTGTGCGACGGCTCTCCCGTGCGCGGCCGCGGCGCTTCGCCGTGCGGGCCTCGGCCGCCCTCGCCGCGCTGTCGGCAGCGGTACTCACCGCCGGTTGCGGCCCGTCCGGCACGGCGTCCTCGGCGTCCGAGCGCGCCGACGACCGCCCGAAGTCGTCGACTGCCGAGGGATTCCCCGTCACCATCGACAACTGCGGCGTCAAGACGACGTACGACAGGCCGCCGTCGCGCGCGGTCACCATCCATCAGCACCCCGCCGAACTCCTGCTCTCCCTCGGTCTGAAGGACCGGATGGTCGGCACGGCGTTCCCCGACTCAGTCGTCCTGCCGAGCCTGCGCGAGGACTACGCGTCGGTGCCGGAACTGGCCACGCGGGCACCGTCGTTCGAGAACGTCCTCGAAGCCGAACCCGACTTCGTCTACGGCGGCTACTCCAGCGCGTTCGACGAGAAGGAGGGCCGCTCGCGCAAGGCGTTCGCCGACGCGGGCATCGACACGTACCTCAACCGCGAGTACTGCGGCGGGAAGAACGTGACGATGCGCGACACCTACGCCGAGATACGCACCATCGGCAAGATCTTCGGAGTCCCCGACCGCGCCGACGCCCTGGTGTCCGACCTCCGCCGACGGGTCGCGAAGGCGAGCACCGCCGTCCGCGACCGGCCGCGGGTCCCCGTGTTCGTGTACGACAGCGGGGACAAGTCCGCCTTCACCGCGGGCGGCAAGGGCCTGGGCACACAGCTGATCCACCAGGCGGGCGGCCGCAATGTGTTCGCCGATCTGGACGACGTGTTCGGCGATGTCTCCTGGGAGCAGGTCGTCGACCGCAGGCCCGAGGTCATCGCGATCTACGACTACGCGGGCGACAAGAGCGTCGAGCAGAAGAAGCGCTACCTGCTCGCGCAGCCCGCGCTCGCCGACGTACCCGCCATCAAGCACAAGCGGTTCGTCGTGCTGCCGTTGACCGCGACGCTGGTCGGGGTCCGGTCGGCGTACGCGGTGGAGGGGCTCGCGCGCGGGCTGCACCCGGAGAGCTTCACGTGACGGCGCCCGCGGTCACCGACAAGCAGCCGGCCGGCGTGCGGGACCGACACATCGGCCAGGGGGTGCGGCTCACCGCCACCCTGGTCGTGCTCGCCGCGCTGCTTCTCGTCTCGCTGACGGCCGGACTCGCCATCGGCTCGGTGCGGGTGCCGCCCGGTCAGGTGTGGGGCATCGTGACGCACGCGCTGGGCGCCGACTGGTGGGGCGGCGCGGACTGGTCCCGAGCGCGCGAGACGATCGTGCTCGACGTGCGGGCGCCGCGTGTCCTGCTCGGCGCGAGACCGGCGCCGGTCTCGCGGTCGTCGGCACCGCCCTGCAGGCCCTGGTGCGCAACCCGCTCGCCGAGCCGTACTTGCTCGGTGTCTCGTCCGGTGCCTCGCTCGGGGCGGTCGCGGTCCTCGTGTTCGGGGTCGGCGTGTTCGGGGCGATGTCACTGTCGGCGGCGGCGTTCGCGGGTGCGCTCGGCGCGCTCGTCCTCGTCTACGCCACCGCGCGCACGGGTGGACGCATCACGTCCGGCCGCCTGATCCTGTCGGGTGTCGCGGTCGCGTCCATTCTCAGCGCGCTGCTCAACCTGCTGCTCACCACGGACCGCGGCAACGAGGCACGTACGGTCCTCGCCTGGACGCTGGGCGGTCTGGGCGGGGTGTCCTGGAACTCGCTGTGGTTGCCGGGACTCGGCCTGCTCATCGGGATCGGCGTCCTCATGGTGCAGGCGCCGAACCTGAACCTGCTGCTCGCGGGCGAGGAGGCCGCCACGACGATGGGCCTGGACGTGGCCCGTTTCCGCGCGCGGATGTTCGTGCTGGTGTCGCTCGTGACCGGTGTGCTGGTCGCGGCGGCCGGGCCGATCGGCTTCGTCGGCCTGATGCTGCCGCACATCGTGCGGCTCCTCGTCGGCGGCGACCACCGGCGCGTGCTGCCGACGGCCGCCCTGGGCGGCGCCGTGTTCCTCGTCTGGGCGGACATCGCGGCTCGGACGGTCGCCGCGCCGATGGAGATCCCGGTCGGTGTGCTCACGGCGCTGTGCGGCGGCCCGTTCTTCCTGTGGCTGATGCGACGGGACGCGCGGCGCACGAACGCGGGAGGTGTCGGATGACGCCCGCCGATCTCGCGGTCGAGAACCTCACGCTGACAGCGGGTGCCCGACGGCTGGTCGACGACGTCTCGCTGACCGCCCGCCAGGGCGAGACCGTCGGCCTCGTCGGCCCCAACGGCAGCGGCAAGTCCACGCTCCTGCGGGCCGTCTACCGGGTGCTGCGCCCGGACGCGGGAACGGTGCGTGTGGACGGCGCCGACGCGTGGTCGCTGCCGGTGCGCCGCCTGGCCCGCACGGTGGCCGCCGTCGTGCAGGACGCGGGGGCCGACGTGGAGCTGACGGTGGCCGAGGTCGTCGCGATGGGGCGCGCCCCGCACAAGCGTCTACTGGCGGGCGACACGGCGCAGGACGCCGCCCTGATCGAGTCATCACTCGCCTCCGTGGACGCAGCCGATCTCGCCGACCGCCCCTTCGCCCAGCTCTCCGGCGGCGAACGCCAACGCGTCCTCATCGCCCGCGCCCTGGCCCAGCAACCGTCCCTCCTCGTCCTCGACGAACCCACCAACCACCTCGACATCCGGCACCAGTTGGAGATCCTCTCGGCCCTGCGCCGACTGCCCGCCACGGTCCTGGTGGCCCTGCACGACCTCAACCTGGCGGCCCACTACTGCGACCGCCTGTACGTCCTGCGGGAAGGGTCGGTCGTGGCGTCGGGTCCACCGGGCGAGGTGCTCACGCCACGACTCCTCTCCGAGGTCTACGAGGTGACCGCCGAGGTCGTCGTCCATCCGCGCACACGACGGCCGCAGGTGACATATCTGCCGACGGACGAAGGAGGTCTTGGGTAGGACAACCGGGCGACTCGGGAATCGGTGTGGCCGCCGGCCGCGTTGGATCAACCGTCGGCCGCACGCCCCTGCTTCGTCCGCTTCCTCCAGGAGACCTCACTCATGGCAGAGCTCACGTCAGAGCCAGAGATCGACGCCCTCGTGTTCGACGTGCTGGGCACACTCGTCGACGAACCCGCCGGGATCCGTGCCGGTATCCGCCGACTCGCGCCGGCCCTCGACGACTCCACGGTCGAGGAACTCCTGGGGCTGTGGCGGCACCACATTGAGCGCGAGCAGCGACGCGTGGTCGACGGTGAGCGGGCCTACGCCGCCAGCCAAGTCGTCGACCTGGAGGCCGCGCGGGTCGTCGCCGAGGCCGCCGGGGTCGACGATGCGGCGGCGGTGGCCGAGCTGGCCCTGGCGGGGCGCAGGCTCCCGCCGTGGCCGGACACGGTGGCGGGGCTTGCCCGGCTCGCGCAACGGTTCCCGTTGATCGGACTGTCGAACGCGAGCCGGACGGCGCTGCTCGGCCTCAACGCACACGCCGGACTGCGCTGGCACCAGGCGCTGTCCGCCGAGGACGCCCGGACGTACAAGCCGGACCCGGCGGTCTACCGGCTGGCCGTCGATGTCTCCGGGCTGCCGCCCGAGCGGCTCCTGATGGTCGCCACCCATGCCTGGGACCTGCGCGCGGCACAGGCCTTGGGCCTGCGTACCGCCTATGTCGCCCGAACCGTCGGCGACCCGCCGGTCGCCTCCGACCGGTTCGACGTGTACGCCGACGATCTGGCCGGACTCGCCACTCGGATCGGGGCGTGACAGCAGGGGGTCTCAGGTGTGCGGCAGGAAGTCGGCGATCTCCGCAGCCACGATGTCGGGGACGAGCGACGGGGCGAAGTGCATCTGGCCGGGGAACGCCGTGTACGTGACCTTGGGCAACGCGGACGCGAGACGGTCGAGGGTCGTCGGCATCGGCTCCCAGGTGTCGGCGCCGCGCATCAGCAGGGTCGGGACGATGATGTGGGACCAGCGCTCCACGTCCGCCGAGTCGGCGATCAGCGATTCGAGGTCGCGACACCAGCCGTGCGCCTCGTCGGGTTCGGCGTCCGGTTCGGCGTCCGCACCAGCATCCTCGGGCGTGCCCGACTCCATCAGGTCCAGGAGCGCCGCCGGGACACGGGCCACCCTCTCCGCCAGCAGCCGGTCGGCGCTCCGCTGGTCGCCCTTCGCGGTCAGCTTCTGGAACTCCGCCAGTACGGGGGCCAGTTCGGCGCCCACCGCGTACAGCGGCGGCTCCCACAGCACCAGCGAACGCACCGGAAGGCCGGCCGCCGCCGCGTGCAGGGCGACGTTGGCTCCGTAGGACATGCCGACCAGGTGCACGGGGCGGCCGATCGTGGTGACGAGTGCCGCGAGATCCGCCACCTCGTCGGCGAAGCGCTTGGGCGAGCGGCCCGGCCCGCTCGGCGCGTAGCCGCGGCGCGCGGGTGTCCACACCTCGTAGCGGTCGGCGATGCGTTCGGCCACCGGCTGCCAGGAGTGCGGCCCACCGCCCGACCCGTGCACCATGACGACCGGCGGTCCGGAACCGAACCGCTGGTAGGCGATGGCGGTCCCGTCGGTGGACTCGACGGATGTGACGGGCCCGAAGAAGGACTCGGGTGACTCGAATTCGCTCGGCATGCCAGGACCCTCGCACGCCGCGCCGAAACCGGGCCACCCGATTTCGCCGCCCCCTTGGGTGACACTGAACCGACCATACGCAGCAGAGAGGTTGGATCATGACGCACGCGGTTGTCGCAGGCCTTGAGGGATTCCGGGACGACCTGGCCGACCTCTACCGGGACCTGCACGAGCACCCGGAACTGTCGCTGCAGGAGACGCGGTCGGCCGAGCTGCTCGCGCGGCGGCTGCGGGCCGCGGGCGTCGACGAGGTCGTCGAACACGTCGGCACGACCGGCGTGGTCGGTGTGGTGCGCAACGGCGAGGGCCCCGTCGTCATGCTGCGCGCCGACTTCGACGCACTGCCGGTGGAGGAGAAGACCGGGCTGCCCTACGCCAGCGTCGCCCGCGCGGTGGACCGTGAGGGCAAGGACGTACCGGTCATGCACGCCTGCGGGCACGACATGCACGCGGCCTGTCTGGTCGGCGCGGCGACCCTGCTGGCGGGGGCGCGCGAGCAGTGGCGTGGCACGCTGCTGCTGGTCTTCCAGCCCGCGGAGGAACTCGGGTGCGGCGCCCGTGGCATGGTCGACGACGGGCTGTTCGAGCGTTTCCCCGCCCCGGAGGTCGTGCTGGGCCAGCATGTGGGGCCGCTGCCCGCCGGGTTCATCGGCCACGGCAGCGGGCCCGTGATGGCCGCCTCGGACTCCCTCAATGTCACCCTGCACGGTCGCGGCGGGCACGGCTCGCGGCCGGAGGCGGCCATCGACCCGGTTCTGATGGCCGCCCATGTGGTGACCCGGCTGCAAGGTGTCGTCGCCCGTGAGGTGCCCCCGTCCGAGACGGCGGTCGTCACGGTGGGCCGTATGCAGGCAGGCACCAAGGACAACATCATTCCCGACACCGCCGAGTGGGCATCAACATCCGCTCCACAACGGCCGCCACCCGCGATCTCCTCCGCTCGGCGACCGAGCGCGTCGTCCGCGCCGAGGCCGTGGCGGGCGGTGCCACGCGCGATCCCGAACTCGCCTGGACCGGCAGCGTTCCCGCTCTGGTCAGCGACCCGGATGCGACCGCCACGACGCTGGCGGCGTTCGCCGGCCACTTCGGCGAGCAGCGCATCATTCCCATGCCGCCGGTCAACGCCAGTGAGGACGTTGGGGTGTTCGGTCAGGCGATCGGGGTACCGACCGTCTTCTGGTTCTGGGGCGGCCTCGACACCCAGACGGTCCTGGCGGCACTGGGGGCCGGCAAGCTCGACGACCTGCCGGCCAACCACTCCCCGCACTTCGCCCCGGAGATCGAGCCGACCCTGAGCACGGGCGTGGAGGCGCTCACGATCGCGGCGCTGACGTGGCTGGGCACGCCGTGACGGCAGTACCTCTCAGTAGCACCCCCTCAGCGGCACCCCTCGGTAGTGCCCCTCAGTAGTACCCCTTCGACCCGTCGAGCAGTTCCCGCACGATGTCCGCGTGCCCGGCGTGCCGGCCGGTCTCCTCGATGAGGTGGATCAGCATCCAGCGCAGATCGACCTTGCCGCCGCCGAACTTGGGGTGGCGGCCGATGTCGTCGAGGGAGGCCGCGGCCACGATGTCGTTGCTGCGGGCGCACTGGGACTCGTAGTCGATCAGCAGTCGTTCGAGGGGGACGCCGTCGGTGCGCCAGTCGGCGTCCTCGTCGTCCGACTCGTCGAAGGAGGGGTTCACCGTCTCGTCGCCACCGAGGAACAGCACGTCCAGCCAGGTGTGTTCGACCCAACGCATGTGGCTGATGAGTCCGGCCATCGTCATCGCCGGGGAGGTCGGGAGGACGCTGCGGCGCGCGTCCTCCTCGCTCAGTCCTTCGCACTTCCATCGCAGGATCCGGCGCTGGAGGTCCAGCCATCCGATGAGCGCGGTGCGCTCGTCGGTCTGGAACGGCGGGCGTTCGAGTGAAGGGGCCATGCCGGCGACGCTAGCGTGCGCGCCGGGCCGATGCCTCGGATTTTCGGCCTCCTCCGACTCGCGGCCTCCTCGGACTGTCGGCCTCCGAAGCCCGATCCCACCTGCATGTAACACCCAACGGCCTCTCGGCGCTGTCACCTAGAGGGGCTCCTCGGCAGTCGGCGGCCGAGGAGCCCCTCTAGGGCTTGTCGTTTGGATCAGGCCGGGCTCGCGGGGCCTGATCCAAACGACAAGCCCTAGGCGACAGCGTGCCGGCTACGTCCAGGCCCGCGTCACCGATCGGCTCCTCGCGCGCTCCCGCCGAGCGGTGGCGTGCCCACTGCCGCAGCCGCTCCGCCGGCCTCCTCGGCCCCGGCGGCTCGATGATCGACAAGGGGAACCCGCCGCTGCCGGTCGACTCCGACGCCCGCCGCGTCGCCGACGCCGGCACCGCGGGCACCGTCGACGAGGACCACGACGTGCCGGTCGGCGGCGACGAGTACCGGATGGCGACGGTCGCCCTCGGTGACGGGCGCGGCGCGGTCCAGGTGGCGCAGGAGTTCAGCGACACCGAGGACCTGCTGCGGGAGCTCCAGAAGCGCACGCTGCTGTTCGCGGCCGTGGTCGTCCTCGCGGCGGGCTTGTTCGGCTGGTGGCTGGCGCGCCGCATCACCTCGCGGCTCGTCCGGCTCGCCGAGACCGCCGAACGCGTGGCGTCGACGGGGCGGCTCGATGTCGCGGTCCCGGTCATCGGCCGCGACGAGGTGGGCAGCCTGGGCCGTTCCTTCGACCGGATGCTGGGCCGGCTCGCCCGTTCCAAGGAGGACCAGCGCCGCCTGGCCCAGGACGCGGGGCACGAACTGCGCACGCCGCTCACCTCGCTGCGCACGAACATCTCCCTGCTGCGCCGCATCGACGAGCTGCCGCCCGCGTCCCGCGACGAACTGGTGACCGACCTGAGCGACGAGTCCCGCGAACTGACCGATCTGGTCAACGAGTTGGTGAACCTCGCGGCGGGCCACCAGGACGACGAGTCGCCCGCCGACGTGGCACTCGCCGAGGACGTCGCCGTGCTGGCCCGCCGTCGCACGGGCCGCACGGTCACGGTCCGCGCCGATCCGGACACGGCGATCACGGGCCGCCCCACGCAGTTGCAGCGCGCCCTGACCAACCTGGTCGAGAACGCCGCCAAGTTCGACGCCGACGGCACCTCCCCCATCGAGATCACCGTCACCCGCATCCCGGGCTCCGGGGTCCGCCTGGAGGTCCTCGACCGGGGCCCCGGCCTCGACGAGGTCGACACGGAGCGCATCGAGGAAGAGGAGCGCTCCGCTGAACACCATGTTCACGAGGCTCGACAGCGGGAAGCGGAGGAAGGCCCGCCAGGTCGGCCGCGTGCGGCAGGTGATGCAGCTGTTCAGCAGGAAGGAGCCGACGACACTGACCATGAAGCCGACGACGTGCGCGATCAGATACGGGATCCACCGGTTGAGCGACACGTACACGGCCATGTACACCGCGGTATTGATGATCCCGATCAGCCCGAAGACGACGAACTGCCGAAAGGTGTGAAGAGCGCCCTTTCCGTGATCCGGGTTCTTGGGGCGCACGAACGCGTCCACGGTGAGCGCGGGCTCGGTTCCGGGCGCGGGCACGGAAACGCCCCGCTGTGCGCTCGCCTCGGTCTCGCGCACCACATAAGGCGGTCGGTGTTTCGTCTCACCGTAGATCCGTCCGACGTATTCACCGATGACGCCGAGCGTGGCGAGCTGGATTCCGCCCAGGGCCGCGATGGCGATCAGCAGCGTGGCGAATCCGGGGACGTCCACTCCGTGGATGACGACGTCGGCTGCGATCGACAGCGCATAAGCGAATGCCGCGAATGCGAGGCCGAGGCCCGCGTAGATGACGAGGCGCAGCGGGCGGCTGTTGAAGGAGATCAGTCCGTCGATCCCGTAGTTGAGGAGGCGACGGCCGCCCTATTTCGAGCGGCCCGCGGCGCGATTGACATTGTGGTAGGTGAAACTGACGGTGTCGAAGCCGATCCAGGAGAAGATTCCCTTGGAGAACCGGTTGGCCTCCGGCAGTGCGAGCACCGCGTCGACGGCGCGGCGCGAGAGCAGCCGGAAGTCCCCCTCGCCGTCGACGACGTCGACGTCCATGCAGCGGCCCATCGCCTGGTAGTAGGCCGAGCTGACGGTCCTGCGCAGCAGGCCCTCGCCGGAGTGGTCCCGGCGGGCTACGACCTGGTCGTAGCCGTGCCGGCGCAGTTCCAGCATCCGGTGCAAGAGCCCCGGCGGGTGCTGCAGATCGGCGTCCATGAGGGCCACGGCCGCGCCGCGCGACATCCGCAGCCCCGCCAGCATGGCCGCTTCCTTGCCGAAGTTGCGGCTGAAGGACGTGTAACGGACCCGCTCGTCCCCGGCGGCCAGATCGCGCAACTGGGCGCGGGTGGTGTCGCGGCTGCCGTCGTCGACGTAACAGATCTCGAAGAAGCGCTGCGAGTCCTCCAGGACTTCCATCAACGCACAATGAAATGTGTTGATCACTTCTTCCTCGTTGAAGCACGGCACAACAACTGAGATCTGACACGCTTCCATTCGTTAGGAGCCACCCTCGCCGCGTTATCTTTCGATCAGGCTGACCTGCGAAACCGAACGTCAGCACACCGCAAACCGTATTTCCGTGTCGCGCGGAATTCTTTCGCGGCGCCGATCGAGAAGGGGGCGGCCTGTGGTGCACGCACCGGAGAAGGCTGTTCGAGACCAGCGCACCGGTGTCGTTCCGGGACCGCGGAGGACATGGTGGCGGGCGGCCGCCCCCCTGGGGCTCATGTCACTGCTGCCGCTCGCCGTGCTCGGCTGCGCCGCGTGGAACGCCCGGCTGGTGCGGACCGGCGGCGACGACTGGTGCTTCCTTCCGGTGGTCCACGACGGCGGACTGTCCGCGATGGTGGGGAAGTTCTACCTCCACGACAACGGACGGATCGTCAACGCCGTGGCGGTGTGGGCGTATGCGCGGTTCGGCGGGGTGGGCCAGCAGTGGTTCGCGCCGGTGTCCGGTGTGCTCGTGCTCGCGCTGCTGTGGGCCTTCGCCGTCGCGGCGCTGAACGCCGCCCGGCTGCGGGTCCCCCGGGGTGTGCCGCTGCTGGCGGCGTCGATGGTGACGGCCCTGTTCCTGCTCGGCTCGCCCAATACCTACAAGACGTTCTACTGGCCGGCCGCCTCCGTCTCGCACACCCTGCCCCCGGTGTTCGCCTGCGCGGCGGCCGTCCCCGTGCTGTACGCGATGTCGCGGCGCGGCAAGCTCCTCGCGCTGGGCACCGTCGTCCTCGCGGGCGTGTCCCTGGGGCTCCTCTCCGAGGAGACGACTGTCGTCGCGGCGACCGTCCTGGCGTTCGCGCCGCTGATCAGCGGCCGTGTCTTCCCGGCGGCGCGGCGGCGGTTCCTGCGGCTGTGCTGCACGGCCGGCATCGGCAGTCTCGTGCTCGGCACGCTGATCCTTTACACCTCGCCCGGCGCCCAACGCCGGCACGAACGCAAGCACGCGTCGACGATGTTCACCCCCGACTCGCTGCTCGGCGCGCTGCACGGGTTCGGCGAGATCGCCGCCACGGTGCTCACGACCTGGTGGTACCTGGGGGCCGTCGTGGCGGGAGTGCTCCTCGGCGTCGTGTGTCCCGGGCTGCGGGGCCGCGCCTCCCTCGCGACGACGTACGTTCCGGTGCTCTTCGCGGGTGCCGGCGCGCTGCTCGTCTCCGGCGTCGACCTGGCGGCTTCGCTCGCGGGCCTCGGGTCCACGATGCAGGCGCACGCCCACGACTGGGACCGCCAGGACCGCTGGATGCGCGGGCAGGGGGCGGCAGGCGCCCAGGTCCTGCCGTACAAGCGGCTTCCCCAGAGCAGGATGACCGAGCCGTTCCGCCACGGCGGGAAGGCGAAGTGGCCCGCTTCGTGCATCGCCACCTACTACGGCGTGGACCACATCGAGCAGGCCCACAAGCTGCCGTGACTCAGCCCGCCCGTCCTGCCTGGGCCTGGAGGCGCCGGGCCCGGTCCAGGACTGGCTTGTCGACCATCTGGCCGTCGACCGTGGTGACCGCGTCGCCCGCGGCGAGCACGGATCGTGCCCAGTCCAGTTCGGCGTCGCTGGGGGCAAAGCCCGCGGCCACAGGCGGGAGTTGGGCGGGGTGGATGCACAACTTGCCCGCGAAGCCGAGGCGTCGGCCGTGGGCGACATCGGCGGCGAGGGCGGCCGTGTCCCGTACGGCGGTGGTGACACCGTCGAGCGGCGGGCACAGCCCCGCGGCGGCCGAGGCCAGCACCACCTGGGACCGGGCGTGGGTCAGCGCGAGGTGGTCTTCGTGGGCGACCCCGAGGTCGGCCGCGAGGTCCACATTGCCGAAGGCGAGCCGCACCACACCCGGTGCCTCCGCCACCTCGTGGGCGCGGAGCACCCCGCGCGCCGTTTCGATCAGGGCGATGAGCGGGCAGCGGCTGGCCGTTCGTGCCGCGACCTCCGAAAGAGCCGCCGGATCCTCGGACTTGGGGACCATCACCGGGCAGCCGTGTTCCGCCGCCACCGCCAGGTCGGCCTCGGACCAGGGCGTGCCGGGGGCGTTGATCCGCACGACCGGGCGATGCCCCGCGGCCAGCCGGGCGGCGACGTGCGTACGCGCCGTCTCCTTGTCGGCCGGGGCGACGGCGTCCTCCAGGTCGATGATGACGAGGTCGGCGCCGGAGGCGTGTGCCTTGGCGTAGCGGTCGGGGCGGTCGCCGGGCACGAAGAGGAGGCTGCGGGCGGCGGCGATCCGTTCACGGGCGTCGGGTGCGTCGGTCACGCGAACGTCACCTCCGCGGAGGCGTGCCGCGCCTCACGGTGCGTGGCCACGCCGAGCCGGGCGCCCCGCCCCTCGTCCGCGGGTGTCCCGGTGGCCAGCAGGTGTTCCCCGGCGAAGGCGGGCCGGTGCAGCCGGTAGGCGAGCGAACTCACCTTCCGTTCGGGCGAGTTGCGGCGCACCAGGTCCAGCATCAGCAGCGCCAGGAGCGGGCCGTGCACCACCAGTCCGGGGTAGCCCTCGACGTCGCGGCAGTACGGGGCGTCGTAGTGGATGCGGTGCGCGTTGGCGGTCAGCGCGCTCACCCGGAACAGCAGCCGCTCGTCGGCCCTGGCCCGCAGCTGCCAGGTGGCATCGGCGTGCGGGAGGGTCGTGCCGTCGATCGTGGCGGGGTGGCCTGCCGCGGCGCTGCGTCCCGAGCGGTAGACGATGTCCTGTTCCTCGACGAGGCAGGTGCGGCCGGCCTGGCGGAACTCTCTGCGTTCGGTGACGAAGAGCAGTTCGCCGCTGCGGCCGCTCTTGGGCGTGACGGAGGCGAGACCGCAGACGCGTTCGGCGGGTTCGCCGAGGCACAGCGGCTCCTCGACGGTCACGCGGCCGCCCGCGAACATCCGCTGCCGGTCGGGGATCGGCGGCAGGAAGCGGGCGTCGGCGAGGTGTCCGTCGGGGCCGAGTTCGCTCTGGGCGGGCCACTCCAGGAAGTACAGCCACTGCCACAGCGGGGGCAGGGGGTCGCCCGCCTTCGCGGCCGGTTCGGGCAGGTCGAGGACGGCCGAGAGGGCGGCGGCGGGGCCCGGCGGCAGGGCGTCCTCGTCGGTGGTCGCGGACGGCGCCCAGGACTCCACGTAGGAGGCCAGGGACGGGGTGGAGGAGGCGGGTCGCATGGGGGTGCTTGCCTTCCGTCGAGGGGCGGGTGTCACGCGGGCGTGGGGGCGTCGGGCCTGGTGGGGACGGCCGCGGCATCCGGTTCGGCCTCCAGATGGGAGTCGCGGGACGGCTCACGCACGAGGAGCGTGGCCAGCAGCGTGAGGGCGACGCAACCGGTCACGTACCAGAAGAACACGGTCTCGTGCCCGTTCTGCTTGAGGGCGAGGGCGATCGGTTCGGTCAGTCCGCCGAAGGTGGCGGTGACGAGGGCGTGCGGGAGGCCGACGCCCAGGGCGCGCACCTTCGTGGGGAACATCTCGGCCTTGACGATGGCGGCGAGGGCCGAGTACCCGGTGACGAACGCGAGGGCGAGGGTCATCAGCAGGAAGGCGACCCACGGGTTGCTGGTGTGTCCCAGGAAGGTCATCACCGGGACCGTGAGCACCATGCAGCCGATGGAGAAGCCGAACATGACGGGTCGGCGGCCCACCCGGTCGGACAGCGCGCCGACCAGCGGTTGCAGCAGCATGTAGACGAAGAGAGCGGCGAACCCGATGACCGTGACGGTCGACTTGGGGATGCCCGCGGTGTTCACGAGGTACTTCTGCAGGTAGGTGGTGTACGTGTAGAAGGCGACGGTGCCGCCGATGGCGAGGCCGAACACGGCGAGCAGTTGGCGCGGGTACTCCTTGAACAGGGCGACGAGTCCCTTGCGTTCGCCCTCGGTGGCGCGGGCCCGCTCCTTCTGGAAGTGCTCGGACTCCTCCATGGTGCGCCGCAGGTACATCACGGTGAGTCCGGCCACCGCCCCGACGACGAACGGGATGCGCCAGCCCCAGTTCGCGAGTTGGGCCTCGGTGAGCACGTTCTGCAGGACGATCGCGACGAGCAGCGCGGAGAGCTGGCCGAGCACGATGGACACGTACTGGAAGCTGGAGTAGAAGCCGCGCCGCCCGGGCGGCGCAACCTCGGAGAGGTAGGAGGCGCTGGAGCCGAACTCGCCGCCCACCGACAGGCCCTGGGCCAGGCGCGCCACGACGAGGAGGGCGGGCGCCCACAGGCCGATGACCTCATGCCCGGGCGACAGGGCGATGACCAGCGACCCGGCGCTCATCAGCAGCACGGACAGGGTCAGTGCCTGCCTGCGGCCGAACCGGTCCGCGTAGGCGCCGAGCAGCCAGCCGCCGAGCGGACGCATCAGGAATCCGACCGCGAACACCACGGCGGTGGACAGGAGTTGGGCGGTCTGGCTGCCCTCCGGGAAGAACACCGGGGCGAAGTAGACGCTGAAGGTGGCGTAGGCGAACCAGTCGTACCACTCGATGAGGTTGCCCAGACAGCCGCGCACGACGTTCGCGGTGACACGGGAAGGTGGGCTGGTGGCAGGTGTCTTGCTCGTCCGTGACATCCGTGGCATCCGTGGCGTCTCCGTACTCGGTGCTTGATCAGCGTGGGTCGGGCGGCTCAGAACGCCACTCATCATGAGTGCTGATGCGGGATGCGGAACAATAGAAACTCGTGATGCGTCCATGCCCCGGACGCATGGGAGCCCGCGGACGGACACCGTGCCCCTGGTCGCCCTACATCGGGGCCCCCTTGAGGAAGGCGACGACCATCGCGCCCGCCTCCTCCCGGCACTCCTCGAAGTACGCGTGGCGCGCGCCGGGGAACAGCCGCGTCGTGGCGTCGGGGATGCGGGAGGCGAGCAGCGGCACGTTGTCGGGCGGGGTGAGCCGGTCGTCCTCGCCGTGCAGGATGAGGGTGGGCGCCATGATGTGCGCCAGCGCGTCCCAGGCGTCGTGTCCCGTGCTGGCGCGGAGGTGGCCGCGGCGGGCGTGCGGCGGCATGGCGGGGTCGCCGAGCGTGCCGTACGGGCCGGGGTGGGCGGCGCGCCAGGCCGGTGTGTACATGAGGTCGGTCAGGGCCTCCTCGGCGGCGCCCGGCTCGCTCTGGGTCAACGCGCGGCGCACCTCCGCGTCGCGCTCGACGGCGTGCGGCCCGCCGGGTGATGTGCAGCCGAGGACGAGCCGGCGGATCCGCTCGGGGTAGCGGGCGGCGGCCCACTGCGCGACGCGCCCGCCCATGGAGGTGCCGTACAGGTCGGCGCGCTGGATGCCCAGGGCGTCGAGCACCCTCATCACGTCGTCCGCGAACTGCCAGGTGGCGTAGCCCTCCTGGGCCTCGGGCTTCCCGCTGGCGCCCGTTCCCCGGTAGTCGACGGTGATCGTGCGGCGGGCCGGGTGGAAGTCGTCGCGCACGGAGTCCCACCAGTGGTGGTTGTTGGCCTGTCCGGCGAGGAGGACGAGCGGGTGGCCGCTGCCGCGGCTCTGGTAGGCGAGGACGGTGCCGTCCGCGGCCGTGGTGGTGCCTTCTTCGGTGTGCACGTTCTCCCTCATCCCTTGGGTTCTCTTCTCATCATCGGCGCCGCTCCCGTGTCTCATTCATCGGTCCCGGACTCGTGTCTCATTCATCGGCGCCGCCCTCGTCGGCCGTCTTGGCGAGTCGCGCCGAGGGCCAGCTGCCGCTCTCCACGGCGGCGCCGACCTGACGCACCAACTCCTCGGCGACGACGTTCACCGCGGGCGGGGTGCGACCCGTGCGGGGTGTGCCCAGGACGATGGAGCGCCACGCGGCGGGTTCGCACAGCGGCGCGGCACTCAGTTCCCCGGCCGCAACGTCCTCGGCGAGGCCCACGCCGGGCAGCACGGTCCAGCCGTGTCCCGCTCGCGCGAGCTGCTTCTGCACGGGCATCGAGTTGGTCTGCGCCGCCACCTCGATGCGGGCGCCGGCGCGGGCCGCCGCCGACTCGATGAGCGCGCGCAACGCGTGCCCCGACGTCGGCATCACCAGAGGGCGCGCCGCGGCCTGCGCGAACGGGACGGGCTTGTCGGCGCGCAGCCCGGCCTCCGGCGGGGCCGCCACCCACAGCCGCTCGCGCACCAGCGGGCGTACGTTCAAGGAGGGCGCGCTGCCGAGGTTGTAGAGCAGCGACAGGTCGAGGTCGCCGTCGTCGAGCCACTGCTGCAGATGTCCTGAATAGGCGGTCATCACCCGCAGCTGCACGCCCGGGTGGGCCTCGCGCATGGCCGTCACCAAGGGCTCCGCGAGCAGTGCGAGCGTGCTCTCCAGCAGTCCGACGGTGACGATGCCGGACACCTCGCCGGGCGTGGGCCGCACCTCCGCACGGGCCCGCTCCAGCTCGTGCAGCGCCCGCCGGGCCCGCTCGACCACGACCGCTCCCGCCTCGGTGGGCCGCATGCCCTGCCGGGTCCGCTCGAAGAGCGGGACACCCAGCTCCTCCTCAAGGGTGCGGATCTGGCGGGTGACGGCGGGCTGCACCAGGTGCAGGACCGTGGCGGCCCGCGTCACGCTGCCCACTTCGGCCACCGTCACCAGCGCCTTGAGCTGTTTGATGTCCATCGCACCCCACCCCTCGCCCAGCCATCCGCGCCGCGCATGACGGCATCACCACTTGCTATTTCACGGGTACCACCATGAAGTCCCATGATGTTAAACGTCACGGGGAGGCCGCCCACCGGCCACCCCGCGCACCACACCGCACCGCACACGACCACCCCCGCTCCTGGAGGTCACCGCATGACCGGGACGACCGACCGTGCCACCTCGCCGACGCGGCATCCGCTGTCCGGGATCACCGTCGTCAGCCTCGAACAGGCCGTGGCCGCGCCGTACGCCACTCGGCAGCTGGCCGACCTCGGCGCCCGCGTCATCAAGGTGGAACGGCCCGACGGCGGCGACTTCGCCCGGCGCTACGACACCACGGTGCACGGCGAATCGAGCTATTTCGTCTGGCTGAACCGCGGCAAGGAGTCGCTCACCCTCGACGTGAAGTCACCGGCGGGCCGCGAGGTCCTCGACGAACTCCTCGCGGACGCCGATGTGTTCGTGCAGAACCTCGGGCCCGGCGCCGCCGCCCGCCTTGGCCTCGACGCCGCGACGCTGAGCGCGAAGCACCCGCGCCTGATCCCGTGCACCGTCTCCGGGTACGGCACCGACGGGCCGTGGGCCGACCGCAAGGCGTACGACATGCTGGTGCAGTGCCAGACCGGCCTGGTCTCCCTCACCGGCACGGCCGACGAGGCCGCACGGGCGGGTGTGTCGATCGCCGACATCGCCGCCGGGATGTACGCCTACAGCGGCATCCTGACCGCGCTGTTCACCCGCGCCACGACGGGCGTCGCGCACGCGGTGGAGGTGTCGCTCTTCGAGGCCCTCGCCGAGTGGATGGGGCAGCCCGCCAACTACACCCGCTACGGCGGGACGCAGCCGCCGCGCATCGGCACCCAGCACGCCACCATCGCCCCGTACGGCGCCTACACCGCACGCGACGGCAAGCAGATCCTGATCTCCGTACAGAACGAACGCGAGTGGCGCGCTCTGTGCGAACAGTTCCTCGGGCGGCCCGAGTTGGCCACCGACCCGCGCTTCGCCACCGGCTCCGCCCGCGTCGCCCACCGCGACGAGCTGAACGTCGTCATCGCCGAGCGCTTCCTGGAGTGCCCTGGCGCCGAAGCCGCCAAGGTGCTCGACGCGGCGGGCATCGCGAACGCGGGCGTCAACGACGTCGCCGAATTCCTCGACCACCCGGTGCTCGCGGAACGCGGGCGCTGGCACGAGGTCGGCACACCCGGCGGCCCCGTCCAGGCGCTGCGGCCCCCGGCCGACCTGGCCGGAATCGCTCCCCGGATGGACCCGGTGCCCGCCCTCGGCGAGCACACCGAACGACTGCTGGCGGAGCGTGGACGTACCCCCGAGCAGATCGCGGGCCTGCGTGCGGCAGGCGCGATCTGACACACCCCACATCCCGCTGCCCCAACTCCCCCCCCCCCCCCCCCCCCCCCCCCCGGACACCGCGACAAGACAGCAAGCAGAGGAGCAGGCCCCGTGAGCACCCTGGACGCCCTGGACAGCGACGAGCGGTTCGTCGTCGAGACCGTGCACGACTTCGTCGACAAGCATGTCAAGCCCGTCGTACAGGAGTTGGAGCACACCAACACCTACCCCGAAGCCCTCATCGAACAGATGAAGGAGATGGGCATCTACGGGCTCGCCGTCCCGGAGGAGTTCGGCGGCACCCCGGTCTCGATGCCCGCGTACGTCCTGATCACCGAGGAGCTCGCGCGCGGCTGGATGAGCCTCGCGGGCGCCATGGGCGGTCACACCGTCGTCGCCAAACTGCTCACCCTCTACGGGACCGAGGAACAGAAAGCGGCCTATCTGCCCCGGATGGCGACCGGCGAGCTGCGCGCGACGATGGCGCTGACCGAGCCGGGCGGCGGCAGCGACCTGCAGGCGATGCGCACCACGGCCCGCCGCCAGGACGACGGCACGTATGTCGTCAACGGCACCAAGACGTGGATCACCAACTCCCGCCGCTCCGGCCTCATCGCGCTGCTGTGCAAGACCGATCCGGACGCGACGCCCACCCACCGGGGCATCTCGATCCTCCTCGTCGAGCACGGCCCCGGCCTCACCGTCTCCCGCGACCTGCCCAAGCTGGGCTACAAGGGCGTCGAGAGCTGCGAGCTGTCCTTCGACGGGTACGTCGCCGCCGCCGGCAGCGTCCTCGGCGGGGCGGAGGGCAAGGGGTTCGGCCAGATGATGAAGGGCCTGGAGACCGGCCGTCTGCAGGTCGCCTCGCGCGCTCTCGGTGTCGGCCGGGCCGCCCTGGAGGACTCGCTCGCGTACGCGCAGGAGCGGGAGTCGTTCGGCAAGCCGATCTGGCAGCACCAGGCGATCGGCCACTACCTGGCGGACATGGCCACCAAGCTGACCGCGGCCCGCCAGCTGACCCTGCACGCGGCCCGGGAGTACGACGCGGGCCGGCGGGTCGACATGGAGGCGGGGATGGCGAAGCTGTACGCGTCCGAGACGGCGATGGAGATCGCGCTCAACGCCGTCCGCATTCACGGCGGTTACGGCTACTCCACCGAGTACGACGTCGAACGCTACTTCCGCGACGCGCCGTTGATGATCGTCGGCGAGGGGACGAACGAGATCCAGCGGAACGTGATCGCGGCTCAGCTCGTCAAGCGAGGGGGCCTGGACTCGTAAGAGGAGCCCAGGTGTAGCGGACGCGCACTCCGTGGTCCCGCAGCCAACTGGTCTCTCTGTGCCTCAGCTCGTGCGCGGACTCCGGGGCGATGGCACAGGGCCAGCGGACGAGGACCGCGGTGACGTCGCCGGTCTGCACCAGCTGCCGCACCCGCCGCCAGCCCGTGCGCCGGGCCGGGTCGGGCTCGCCGTAAGTGTCGGTGACGACCTCTGCGATCGTCAGTCCGCGTTCCTGTGCGAACGCGCGGCCTTCGGTCTGCGCGCACTGCGTGGCCGGCCCGGTCGCGTCCGGGGCCCGGTCGGCGCATACGTACAGCACGGCGGGTGAAGCGGTGTCGCAGTGGGGGGTCATGGGCGCCTCCTGTAGATGGATCGAGGAGAATGGATTCCTCGCCGCGCGAAGGGTGCTGAGCGGGGCCGGGCGGCCCCTGCCGGTCGCCCGGAACTCAGGAGAAGGCCGTCAACTCGACCCAGACGACCTTTCCTTCGGCCCGCGTCGAGCGCGCGGAGCCCCAGCGGTCGGCGAGCTGCTGCACGAGGAAGAGGCCGCGCCCGCCCTCCTCGCCGGGCCCGGCCCGATGCTCGGGCGCCCGCACCGGGGTGGAGCCCTCGTCGTGGAGTTCGATGCGCAGGCTGCGCTCGTCGCCGGTCAGCGTGAGGCCGCACAGGACCTGATCGCTCTCGGTGTGCAGCAGGGCGTTCGTGGTCAGCTCGGACACCAGCAGCACCGCGTCGCAGCAGGTGTCGCCCGGCACGTCCCAGGAACGAAGCCGCTCGCGCACGGTGTCGCGGGCGGATCTCGCGCTCGTGCGCAGCGCGGGCAGTCCGAACCAGAACTCCCGGCCGGGCGCGGTGGTGGCTAAGGCGGGGGACGCAGCCGGGGCCAGGGACGTGGGGAGAGTCACGAATGTCGCCTTCCAGTGCCTTCCGCGGGGCGGGCGCGGTGTGGGGGTGCGGGCTACAGCTCGATCCGTGAGAGGCACGGGCCAAGGCGGGCATCGCGGACCTCCTCGGGTCCTGATGCCGCGTCAGAGCCGCGACGTGACCGCTCACAGTGCAACTATGCGCGTGATCGTGCGCACGCTGCAACCGACTCCCTGATAATTTCAGGAAGCGGGCTATCACTCTGGCGTCATCATCAAGTCGCTGCAAGAATGCTCTTGTTGATGAATCCTCAGGAGGTTGGGCGTGAGTGAGGCCCGTTCCGGTACCAGCGCGCCGACAGTGCTGCGCATGATCCTCGGCCGCCGGCTGCAGGACATGCGTCTGGCTGCCGGTGCCTCGCTGGAGGACGCGGCGAAGGCACTGCGCGTGAAGACCCTGACGATCCGGCGGCTGGAAAAGGCCGAGGTCGCCCTGAAGCCTCTCTACGTGGAGAAGCTCCTGGAGACCTTCGGCGCCGGCCGCCAGGAGATCGACGAGTTCGTCGAACTGGCCGAGCAGGCCAACGAACCGGGCTGGTGGCACTCCTACCGGGACGCCGTCCCCAGCTGGTTCACCGCCTACGTCAGCCTGGAGACCGACGCCAAGACCCTTCGTACCTACGAACCCCAGTACGTCACGGGCCTCTTGCAGACCCCCGCGTACGCACGCGCGGTGTTGCGCGGCGGGCTGCCGAACGGCAGCGAGGAGGACCTGGAGCGCCGCGTGGCGCTGCGCCTGCGCCGCCAGGGCCTCCTGGAGAAGGCGGACGCACCCACCTTGTGGGTGGTCATGGAGGAGGCCGTCCTGCACAAGGAGGTGGGCAGCCCCGAGGTGATGCGGGAGCAGATCGAGCGCCTCCTCGAGGTGTCGGAGCTCGCGCACATCAGCCTCGACATCGTGCCCTTCTCCGCGGGTGCGCACGTCGGGGCCTGCGCCCCGTTCACGTACTTCCGGTTCGAGGAACCCGAGCTTCCCGACATCGTCTACAGCGAACTTCTGTCCGCATCCGTCTATTTGGACCAGCGCGCGGACGTGGTCGCCCATCTTGAGGCGCATTCGCGTTTGGCGCTGCTGACGTCGTCGGATGACAGCAGGGCGCTCTTGAACCGTATGCGCAAGGAGTACTCAACATGACGGTCGTCGAAGTCGAAGAGGGCGTCTACAACGGGATGCCGGCCCGCAACCTCGGGGAGCAGGGCTGGGAGCGCCCCTGGAGCGGGCCCAACGGTGGACAGTGCGTCGAGACGAAGCTGCTCGCCGACGGCCGCGTGGCCGTGCGGCAGTCGACCGACCCCGCCGGTCCCGCGCTGATCTACACACCGGAGGAGATCGCCGCGTTCGTCCGTGGCGTGAAGCAGGGCATGGCCGATCACTTGGCCGCCGGATGAGCCGGCGGCCCGCGGGAGGGGCGCCGAACACCGCTGGCGTTCCCGGCCTGTGGACCGACAGTCACACCTATGAAGGGGAGCACATGACCACCAGGCAGTCCGGCCGGGACCTCGACACGAGCAAGGCCCACTCGGCCCGGATGTACGACTACTTCCTCGGTGGCAAGGACCACTTCGAGGTCGACAAGGAGGCGGCCATGGTCGCCGCCAAGGCCCACCCCGGCCTGCCTGTCACCGCCCGCGAGAACCGCGCGTTCATGCACCGGGCCACGCGCGTGCTCGCGCAGGAGCACGGCATCCGCCAGTGGCTCGACATCGGCACGGGCATCCCCACCGAGCCGAATCTGCACCAGGTCGCCCAGTCCCTCGTGCCCGAGGCCCGCGTCGTGTACGCGGACAACGACCCGCTGGTCCTCAAGTACGCCGAGCGCCTCATGCGGAGCACCGCCCAGGGGCGCACGGCCTACATCGAGGCCACGGTCACCGACCCCGAGTCGCTGCTGGACGCCGTGCAGGACGCCGAGGTCCTGGACTTCAACAAGCCCATCGCGCTCTCCCTCAACGCCTTGATGCACTTCGTGACCGATCCGCACGACCCGTACGCGATCGTGCGCCGGCTGCTCGAGCCGCTCCCGGCGGGCAGCGCCCTCGCCATGAACCACTGCACGCCCGACTTCGACCCCGAGACGTGGAACGGGGTGGCGGAGGCGTACACCAACTCCGGGACGCCGGTGCGGTTCCGCTCGCACAGCGACGTCCGCCGCTTCTTCGACGGCCTCGACCTGATCGAGCCCGGCATCATCTGCTGCCACCGCTGGCGCCGCGACAACCCCGAGGACGGGACCGAGATCGCGGACGCCGAGATCAGCCTCCTCGCGGGCGTCGGTATCAAGCACTGAGCGGGCCCAGGCGGGGCCGAGGTCTCAGCCCCGCCGCTTCCTCAGATATCGGCGGGCCAGCACCACACCTCCCGCCACGACCACGACAGCACCCGCGGCCCACCCGATCGCCGCCGCCGGAGAGGTCCGCTCGCGACCGTTGATGTCGGTCGCCAGCGCCGCAGTGTCGTTGTCGTGCGTGCGGTCGTACTTGCCGACGACGCGGGCCGTGCCGCGCGCACCGGGGACGTCGTCGTCGATGCGGACGCGCACGGTCACCGTGGTGCTCGCGCCCTTGCGGCCGTCGATCTGCTCGAACGCCTCGCTGCCCAGGCTGCATCGCCACGCCTTGGAGCCCTTCGCCGGGCGCTTGCACGCGTTGTCCATCGGGTCGCCGTCCACCGTGTAGGGCGTGCCGGTGATCGTGGTGCCCTCGGGCGGGACGATCTCGACGCGGTCCGGGTTGATGCCGGGCAGCTTGCCTCCGTTGACGTTGCGTGCGCCGATGCGCACCGTCACGGTCTGTCCGACCTTGCCGCGGACGGATCCCTCGACGACCGGGGCGTAGTCGACCTGCGCGGTGCCGCGCACGATCAGTGAGCCCCAGGTGTCGCGGCTCTCCTTGATGTCACCCGTGGGAACGCGTTCGAGTGTCAGCTCAGGACCGCTTCCCCGGTGCGGGTAGGCGGCCTTGTCCCGTACCCCGTACAGGAGTTGATAGCGGACACTCTCCGCGGGCATGTCCGCGTCCAGGTGCCCGATCATCGGCTGGACGGTCCGCCAGGCGGTGTGCGGGGGAAGTGGTGTGTCGAACACGCACCAGGCGAGTTCGGTCCCCGCCATCCCCTCGTCCGAGGCGTCGTCCTCGGTGTCGGGGTACCAGCAGTTGCGGTACTTCTGGTCCACCGACAGATGGTGGCCGTAGGCGGACATCCGCAACGCGAACCTCTCGACCGGCCAGCCGCTCTCGTTGGCGAGGGCCGGCCGCAGCTCGACCGGCTCGTTCGCCTCGACCAGGCCGGGCACCCGCTCCGCTCCGGCCGGTGTCAGGTCGGGCGGCTGGATCTCCATCCGCATGTCCGCGCGCACGTCCGCGGCGTTGTCGGCGCGTGCGGTGAGGTGCACGGTCCCGCCGTCGCCGGGGGCCACGCCGTC
Organism: Streptomyces sp. NPDC051684; assembly: GCF_044453445.1. NCBI lineage: Bacteria > Bacillati > Actinomycetota > Actinomycetes > Kitasatosporales > Streptomycetaceae > Streptomyces > Streptomyces sp. NPDC051684. The sequence continues at coordinate 27,699 of NZ_JBITCS010000026.1, forward strand.
GTTGCCGCGCAGGTGGAACGGGCTGAAGTGGGTGGCGTAGCGCAGCGAGCGCGGGTCGAAGCGACAGCGGAACACGGCATCGTCCCCGGTGCAGCGGTGCCCGGGAGTCAGCGTGCCGACGTCCTTCAACTCCCGGGCGTCCACGGTGATCTCGACGTTGCGGGCCACGCCGCCGTGCGGCTGCACCAGCAGCCTGGGGGCGTCGAAGCGTGCCTCGGCGCCCTCGTCGGGGTCGTAGAGTCCGGACGCCTCGGGGACGTCGAGCGTGAGCCGGACCTGTTCCTGCGCGAGGGCCGGGCCCGCCGTCCCGGTCATGGCCAGCAGCGTCCCTGCCACCAGTGCCGCAGCCCCCGCCCCGAAGCGCCGGCCCCACCCGCGTACCCGCCGCATTGCCACTCCCCCGTACTCGGCCCGTCACGGCCCCGTAGGCGGACGGGGCCACGAAGGCACCCTACGAGACACCTTCCGTGACACCGGCAGCCCTCTTCGAACCCGCTCCGCCCGCCGTCGGCGACACCGCCTCAGGGCGTCACGACGGCGAAGTTCGGGTCCGGTTCGTCCAGGAGGCCGAAGAGGCGGGCCAGGGCCGTCGCGTCGCCTTGCTGGCCGATGCCGTCGAGGCCGTGGCCCGACAGGATGCCGATGAGTTGGGCCTTGGTGAGGGTCACGGTCAGGTCGGCCCCGGTGTCCCGGGGATCGGGGAAGTGGACGAGCGTGCCGTTGGAGAGTTCCATGCGGTGCGTCTCCGCGAGGTCGATCACCTTCCACACGATGCTGAGGTGCGCGTCCCAGGCGCGGGGGCCGTTGACACGGATGGCGAGCGAGTCGAAGATCTGGGTCACCGAGAGGGCGGAGACCATGCTCGACGCCAGCGCGATCGGGGTCTTCGGGGCGCCCGCCGTCAGCTCGTGCGCCCCTTCGAGGAAGAAGTTGCGCCAGGTCGCGCACTCGGCGCCGTACCCGAGCCGGGTCAGCACATCGGCGAGGAGAGTCTTGGCGCCGGAGTGGTCGGGGGCGCCGAAGACGACGTGGGAGGCGAGTTCCGCGGCGAAGCGCAGGTCGCCCTCGTCGGCGAAGGTCCGGGCGGCCTCGACGGCCCGGTCGGCGCCGCCGAGCGCCCGCACGTAGCGCTCGCCCTGGGCCTGCGGCGGGTGCTGCCACAGATGGGCGGGGTTGCCGTCGAACCAGCCCATGTAGCGCTGGTAGATCGCCTTCGCGTCGTGGGAGACGGAGCCGTAGTAGCCGCGCGCGTGCCGGGCCTTCTCCAGCTCGGGCGGCAGCCGCAGTTCCTCGGCGATCTCGATGCCGGTGTGCCCGGAGTTCATCAGGCGCAGCGTCTGGTCGTGCAAGTAGCCGTACAGGTCGCGCTGTTGGCTCAGGAAGTGCGCGATGCGGTCCGTGCCCCAGGTCGGCCAGTGGTGGGAGGCGTAGACGACCTCGGCGTCGCGGCCGAAGAGTTCGAGGGCCTCGTTCAGATAGCGCGACCACATGCGGGCGTCGCGGACCTGCGCGCCGCGCAGCGTCAGCAGGTTGTGGAGGGTGTGGCAGGCGTTCTCGGCCATGCACAGGGCGCGCCGCTGGGGCAGGTAGAAGTTCATCTCCGCGGGCGCCTCGGCGCCCGGGGTCATCTGGAAGACGAACTTCACGCCGTCCAGGACCTCTTCCTGGCCGGTCCTGGTGATGGTCACGCTGGGCGGGATCAGCCCGACCGAGCCCGACGACGTGGCCATCCCGAGCCCCATGCTGACCTGCCCGGTCGGCCCGACGGGCGTGCCGAAGGCGGAGAAGTACATGCCGCGCCTGATCATCGCGGTGCCCGCGTAGACGTTCTCGGAGACCGCGTGCTCCATGAAGTGCTCGGGCGCCACGACCGGCACGTCGGAGTCGGGGCTGATCACGCCCATCACGCCGCCGAAGTGGTCGAAGTGCGGGTGGGTGTAGATCACGGCGGTCACCGGCCGGTCGCCGCGGTGCGCGCGGTAAAGGCCGAGCGCCGCGGCGGCCGGCTCGGCGGACACCAGCGGGTCCACGACGACGACGCCGCGCTCGCCCTCGATCAGCGACATGTTCGACAGGTCGAGGCCGCGCACCTGGTAGACGCCGTCGGTGACCTCGTAGAGGCCCTGGCGGGCGCAGAGCGCGGCCTGCCGCCACAGGCTCGGGTCGACGGTGTCCGCGGGCTCCGCCCGCTCCCTCAGGTACGCGAAGGCGTCACTGTTCCAGACGGTCTCCCCGGCGGCGTTCTTGACGACACCGGGTTCCAGGGCCGCCACGAACCCCTTGTCGGCGTCCGCCGCGTCGATTCCGTCGTCCGGGGGCAGATCGTGCGCGGGCATCGGGTCCCTCCTCAGGTACGGGGCTCCGCACCGGCCACGGTCCCGCCCCTTGCGCGGGTCCCACCGCCACGGGCCCTGAGGCCCCAGCCTCTGGCCGCGCGGGGGCCCGGACCATCGGGACTGGACCGAACGGGTGACGCGCGGCGGCCCGGGAACCCGCGGCGCGCCAGGAACCGCGGGGGCCACCGATGACTTTCCGCGCCCGCGGCAGTCCCCACCCACGTAAGGCAGAACGCACAGCGCGCGCACCGCACCTCACCGTCCGGAGGCACCATGTCCACCACCGGCAACGCCCTGCCGCCCGTCGTCGACCGCGCCACGTGGGAGAAGGAACTGGCAACGCTGCGGGTCCGCGAGAAGACGGCCACCCGGGAGCTCGACGCCATCGCCGCGCAGCGGCGCCGACTGCCGATGGTCGAGATGCCCGACTACGTACTGGAGGGCGACGAGGGACCGGTGCGGCTCGCCGAAGTCTTCGGTGAGCACCCGCAATTGATCGTCTACAACCACATGTGGCACGAGGGCGCGGAGTGGCAGTGCGGCGGCTGCACGGGCTTCACGTCCCAGTTCACCCGGCTCGCTGGGCTCGAGAAGTTCGACGCCCGCTTCGTGATCGTCACGCAGGGGCCGATCGACGAGGCGCTCGCGTACCGGCGCAAGGTCGGCAACACGATGACCTGGTACTCCACCGCGAACAGCACGTTCGGCTCCGACGTCGGCGCACCGCCGGACGCCGGGTTCGCGGTCAACGTGTTCCTGCGCGACGGCGACACCGTCTACCGCACCTGGCACACCGACGGCCGCGGCACGGAGCAGCTGAGCTATCTCTTCGGCCTCGTCGACCTGCTGCCGTACGGCCGGCAGGAGGAGTGGCAGGACTCCCCCGCGGGTTGGCCCAAGTCACCGACCTACAGCCGGTGGGCGTCGCCGCAGGAGATCGCGGCGGCGTACGGCGAGCGCGGCTGAGGTCAGGCGTCCTCGACGCCCAGCACCCGGTTCACGGTCGTACGGGCCTCGTAGAAGTCCTCGTCGGACACGTCCGGATCGTCCTCGGTCTGTTCGAGCCAGTCCGACATCTCGTCGGGCGACCAGCGGTCGAAGTCCTTGGGGATGTCGAGCGTCGTGGTGTTCATGCGCAGCCGCGCGACGGCTGTCGCCTCCTCGACGCTGATGGTGTTCACTTCGGTCATCGCGCCCCTCCCATCGGGTCTTCACGGGATCGGACCGGCGACCTTGCCAGACGCTCCCGGGCAGTGTCCAACCGCGACGTCACGGACAGTGAGCGCGGCCCGCCAATTCCTGGCCCACAGCGCCCGGTTGACCTCCGTAAACTCCGTGTCGGCGCGTCCTGTTCAACGCACCAGGACGTGTTCGCCGGAGCGGGGCACGACCGCGTGCCAGCCGAGCTCGGACCCGATGCGCTCACGCAGCGTTTCGGCCGCGGTCTGTTCGCCGTGCACGAGGTACGTGGTGTGGGGCGCGGGCGCGCCGCGGAGCCAGTCGACGATCTGCGCGGCGTCCGCGTGGGCGGAGAAGAACGGTACGTGTTCGACCCGGGCGCGTACCTTGACGTACTGGCCGAACATCTTCAGGACGTCGGCGCCCTCGGCGAGGTCGCGGGCGCGCGTGCCCTGCGCGGCGAAGCCGACGAGGGCGACCGTGTTGCGGGGGTCGGGCAGCAGCCGTCTGAGGTGGTGCAGGACGCGGCCGCCGGTGGCCATGCCGGAGGAGGAGACGATGACGGCGGGGCCCTGCACGTCGTTGATGGCGATGGATTCGGACACGCTGCGGGCCGCCGTGAAGGACGACGCGTCGAGCGCCGACTCGCCCGCGTCCGACAGGAGTTGGGGGTCGGCGCGGTCCACCGCCCGCCGGTAGACGTCGAGCGCGGACAGGGCCATGGGGCTGTCGACGTACACCGGCACGCCCTCCGGCAGGACGCCGGTGCGGCGCAGCTCGGCGAGTTCGCTCAGGACGACCTCGGTGCGGTCGATGGCGAAGGCGGGGACGACGACGGTGCCGCCGCGCCGGAACGTCTCGGTGAGGGTCTGTCCGAAGCGGTCGCGGGCGTCGGCGGCGTCCTCGTGGTCCCGGTCGCCGTACGTGGACTCCATCAGGAGCACGTCGGCGCCGGTGAAGGGGTCGGGCGGGCGCAGCAGCGGGTGTCCGGGCCTTCCGAGGTCGCCGCTGGCGGCGAGGGTGTGGCCGCTCTCCAGGGTGAGGTGGGCCCAGGCGGAGCCGAGGATGTGTCCCGCGTGGTGCAGGCGCACGCTCGTGCCGTCCGCGAGGCGCGTGTCCTTGTCGACGGGCACGGGGCGCAGCAGCCGCAGGGTCCGCTCGACGTCGTTCTCGTCGTACAGCGGCAGCGCCGGGCGGTGCCGGGACCAGCCGCGGCGGTTGGCGTGCTCGGCCTGTTCGACCTGGAGGCGGGCGCTGTCGCGCAGCACGATCTCGGCGAGCGCGGCGGTGTCGGGGGTGCAGACGATCTTCCCGTCGAAGCCCTCCTTCACCAGCCGGGGCAGATAGCCGCAGTGGTCGAGGTGGGCGTGGGTGAGGACGACGGCGCGGGCCGCGGCGGTGTCGGCGGGCAGCGGGCGCCAGTTGCGGCGGCGCAGTTCGCGTACGCCCTGGAAGAGACCGCAGTCGATCAGGATGCGGCTGTGGTCGCTCTCGACGAGGTACTTGCTGCCGGTGACCGTGCCGACGCCGCCGAGGAAGGTCAGCAGTTGCGGTCGCGGACCGCTCACGCGCCGTCCCCGCGGCCGTCCCGGACGACGAGGACGGGGCAGTCCGCGTGGATGAGGAGTGCCTGGCTGACCGAGCCCAGGATCAGTCCCTTGAAGCCGCCGCGGCCCCGCGCGCCCACGACGATCATCCTGGCTTCCTTGGACACCTCGATCAGGGTCGGGCGCACCCTGCCCTCAAGGAGTCGTCGCTCCACCGAGATGTGCGGGTGAGCGATCAGGCCGGGGGCGAGGGCGTCGGTGAGGGTCTGCCCGGCCGCCTTGCGCAGTTCGCTGATGTTGGAGATGAGCGGGGTCAGCGCGCCGGGGCGTTCCGGGCCCTCGGCGGACCAGGTGTTCCAGACATGCAGGGCGAGCAGTCCGGTGCCGCGGCGCTCTGCCTCGCCGAACGCGGCCTCGACCGCGGCCTGCCCGTCGCCCGACGAGTCGACGGCGACGGCGACGAGGCCGTCGGCGTCGACCCTGCCCCGCACGACGAGCACGGGGCACTCGGCGTGGGCGGCCAGGTACACCGCGACCGAGCCGATCAGGAGTCCGGTGAAGGCGCCCAGGCCGCGGCTGCCGACGACGACCAGGTCCGCATCGGCCGAGCGGACCGTCAGGATGGTCAGCGGCTCGCCCGTGACGATCTCGCCCTCGACGTCCGCGAGGTCCGGCTCCGCGGCGCGGGCGTGTTCGACGGCCGCCGCGACCACGGTCTCGGCCTGCCCGCGCAGCGCGTCCGCGGCCGCCGCGAATCCGGCGGCGCGCATCATCGGCCAGACGAAGGCGTGCACGATGCGCAGCCCGAGGCCGCGCTGCCGCGCCTCCCGGGCCGCTACCGCCACGGCCTCCAGACTCGAATCGGACCCGTCGGCCCCGACCAGTACATGGCCTGCCATGCGCGCGCTCCCTGTCGTTCCCGTCTCCGTCCGTGGCCGCCTGTGCGGCCCGGTTCCAGCCTGACCCGGTCTGCCGGGCGGCGCACGGCGAGACCCGGGGCCCGGGTTCCTCCGCCGCACCGCGGACCAGCCCATTGCCTCGCTCGAACCACCGGTGTCACCATTGGTTCATAAATCGCTGGAGAGCCCTCGGGAGCACACGCATGGCACGCACGGCGCGATGGATGGCAGGCGGAACGGCGGTCGCGGCCGCCGGGGCGGGGATGGCCTGGCTGTGGCGGCACCAGGAGGAGGTCGCGTTCCGGCGGCCGGTGAACGAGTGGACGTTCACGCACATGTCGACGGTGCTGCCGGTGGCACACGTGCCCGCCGCCGCGCGGGTGCGCCCGCTGCCCATGGGGGAACTGCCGCCCGGATTCACGTACGAGTTCGGGGGCACGCACCGCACCCTGGAGCAGCTGCACATACGCACGCACACCACGGGGTTCGCCGTCCTGCACCGCGGGCGGCTCGTGCACGAGAGCTATCCGGGCCGCTTCGGCGGGCCCGCCCGCCGCTTCCAGCTCTTCTCGCTCACGAAGTCGGTGACGTCGGTGCTGCTCGGGATCGCCCTCGCGGAGGGCGCGCTCGGCTCGCTCGACGACAAGGTGGTGACGTACTGCCCCGACCTTGCCGGGTCGGCCTACGACGGGCCGACGGTCGCGGATCTGCTCGACATGACGAGCGGCGCCGGCGGGGTCGAGGACTACGAGGATCCGCAGGCCCCGGTCAACCGGCTGATGCGGGCCGTGGCCGGGCGGGGCTCGGTGTTCGACGTGGTCCGTTCGGTCGACACGGGCGCGGCTCCCGGCACGTTCTTCAACTACTCGACCCTCGACACGCAGGTCCTCGGCTGGGTCCTGGAGGGCGCCACCGGCATGCCGCTCGCGCGGTACGCCGCCGAGCGGCTGTGGAGCAGGATCGGCGCGGAGACGGGCGCGTACTACGGGCTGACGCGCGGCCGTCCGCGGACCGCCGTCGGCGGCGGATCGTTCAACGCGACGGTCCGCGACATGGCCCGGGTCGGGCTGCTCATGGCGCGCGGCGGCGTCGTCGACGGGGAGCAGGTCGTCCCCGAGGAGTGGGTCGAGCGCGGACGCGGCAGCGGGAAGGAGTTCCTGCGGCCGGGAGCGCTCAGCGAGCTGTACCCCGCGCACTACGGCTACGCGAACCAGTGGTGGACGCTCGGCGGTTCCGGCGAGCACCGCGCCTTCACCGGGCTCGGCATCTACGGGCAGTTCCTGTGGGTCGATCCGGTGGCGGACGTCGTCGTGGTGAAGACGAGCGCCTGGCCCACCGCCGAGGATCCGGACCGGGACGCGGAGACCGTGGCGGCGCTCTCGGCCCTGGTCACCCACCTGGCCACGGCGGAGTGACGGGGCGGGCCGGTGCATAGGATTGGCGCCATGACAGACCACGGCGGCAGCACCCCGGCACGGGCCGCCCGAGTCGCCGCTGCCGCTCGGCGCGGCCGGCCGCCGTCCACCGCGCTCAACCGGGACCGGATCCTGGACGCCACCCGCGCCCTCGTCGAACGCGAGGGTCCGGAGGCGCTCACGCTGCGCCGCCTCGGCGCCGAACTCGGCTCGAACCACACCGCCGTGCTGCGCCACTTCTCCGGCAAGGAGGAGATCCTCCTCGGGCTCGCCGAGCAGCTGATCGAGGAGGCCGTCACGGGGTACGAGCCGACCGACTCCTGGCGCGAGACCCTGGCGGGCCTGGCCCGCCGCGTCCGCAGCGCCTGTCTCACGCACCCGCAGGTCGCCGCGGTCGTGGCGGGACGGGTCTCGCGGCGCGACGCCGAGTTCCGGGGCGCGGACCTCGTCATCGGCGCGCTGCGGCAGGCCGGTTTCGGCGACCGGGAGGCCGCCCGCTACTACCGCGCGCTCGCCGACACGGCCCTCGCCATGGGCGCCCAGGAGGCCGCCGTCGCCGCTCTGGACGCCGCGGCCCGGGAGGGCGGCCGTCTTGCCTGGCGGCGCGAGTACCTGGCCGTGTCGCCGACCGCCTATCCGCACCTCGCGTCGGTCGCCCCGCACCTGGCCGCCGCGGACGAGGACGACCAGTTCGAGACGGTCCTCGGACTGCTGCTCGACGCGGTGGAGCTGCGGGCACCCCACAAGCCCTGATGGGGCGATGCGCCCCGCGGCCGTACTTCCCCACGCTCACCCTGCGCTCCGGCACCTCACCCGAAGAAGCACCCCTACACCCTCGACCGCAGCCGCGTCAGGACAACTGGACTGCCCTGTGCGGTACTTGATGCTTCTCCTACGATGGCGAGGACCCCGGGATCACCCGGCACCGGTCCGGGCCGTCCATGGACGTGGCAGCACCCGCTGGAGGGGAGCGGGTGTTGCTGCATGTCGGGCGCCGGCTACCGCAGCGCCAGCATCGCCGCGGCGATCTCAGCGACGTCCGCGTCGCGGATCGCGGTGGCGGCCTCCTCGAGGACGAGCAACCGCGCGCCGGGGACGTCCCGCGCGATCGCCTCGCCGTTGCCCACGGGGAAGAACGGGTCGCGGCGGCCGTGCACCACGAGCGTGGGGACATCGAGCTCCGGCAGCCGCTCGCGCCAGCGCGGTGCGCAGTCGAGCCGCGAGAACACCATCCCCAGGTGGTTGGCCATCTGGACCTGGGGGTCGGTGCCGGGCGTGCGGTCCCAGACGCGCGTCGCGACCGAGCGCGCGGCGACCGGGTCGTTGCCCATGACCTCCGCGCCGGCCGCCGCGAACTCCGCGACCGCCTCGCGGTCGGTCCAGTCGGGCATCGGACTCGAGAACAGCCGGCCCATCGTCGCCTGGTTGTGATCGGGGAGGTCGTCGTCGACCGGTCCGGGCGCGACCGCGCGCGTGCCGACCAGGGTGAGCGCCGAGAACGCCCCCGGGTGGTCGAGCGCGGCCACCTGCGCGACCATCCCGCCGACGCCGATCCCCGCGAGGTGCGCGGGGCCGCCGCCGAGCGCGTCGACCAGGGCCGCCGCGTCCGCGGCCAGGTCACGCAGCGTGTAGTCGGGCGCCTCCGGGTCCCCGGTCGCGGACGCCCCGCTGTCGCGCAAGTCGTAGCGCACCACCAGGCGCCCGCCGGCGGCGAGGCGCTCGCACAGCGCGTCGGGCCAGGACAGCATCGTCGTCCCGCCCACGAGCAGGATCAGGGGCGCGTTTTCGGCGCCGAACGACTCGATGCCCAGGACGGTGTCATTGGCTTTCACAGTGGTCATGCCAGGGAAGACCCGGTCCGCGTCCGGAATTCATCGCCTGGTGCCACTCAGGTCAGCGCGCCGGCGGCCGACGCCTCGACCGCGACCACCGCAACGTCGTCGTTCCGGGGGCGGCCACCCCATGCCCGGGCCGCGGCGGTGAGGTGGTCGACGACCTGCGCGGCGTTCGCCTGCGGCGGGGGCGCCCAGTGTCGCGCGGGGTCGAAGAAGGTGCCTTCGGGGGCGCGGGTCTCGGTGATGCCGCCCGTCACGCAGACGAGCACCTGCGGCGTCGTTTCGACGGTGTGGGGCCTGCCGCGCTCGGAGGACAGGTGGAACATGCCCAACGGCAACTCCGCGTCGGGCAGGGCCAATTCGCGTACGAGCCCGTTCTCGACGGCGCAGGGGGCGGGGTGGCCACAGTTGAGGACGGTGATCCTGCCGTCGGTGCCGAACTGGATCAGGAGGGCGGTGGCGAAGCCCTCCGTCGCAGAATCCTCGGTCCCGCCCCCGACAGGGCGGCGCGGGCAACGGAGCGTGCCGCGTGTGCACCAGCGCGTAGAAGTCGCCACCCACGGCGGCCTCCGTGTCCGCCGGTTCGTACCGACTGGCCAGCGTGAACCCGCCCGCGCTGCGCGGCAGTTCGGGAAGGATGGCCTGCTGGAGCCGACCCACGACGGAGCGGGCGGAGTCGACGTGCTCGCGTTCGCTCTGCAGCACGCGGGCGACGAGGAACGCCAGGACCACGCCGGTGACGGCGGTGGAGACCCGCATGAGCTCGTACTCCGCGGTGTCGTGCCGGGCGGTGACCACGATCGCGCAGACGGCCAGCCAGGCCAGGGCGATCGTGAGCGTCGTGCGCAGGTTCGACACGGCAGCGGCGGTCAGGGCGGCCATCAGCGCCAGCGGCGTCCCCGTGCACCAGGCCGGCGCCCACAGCTCCACGGCCGCGGCCCCCGCCAGCATCAGCAGCGGCGCCAGGGCTGTCACGATCGCGCCGAGCGGCGGCGTGGAACAGGTGCGACGGGCCGATTCGGTCAGCGGCGTCCTTCACGTCGCCTCCGGTGACCTCTGGCGTGTGAACGAAAAGTCGGACAGATACCAGAGTGCACTTTGATTGAGAGTTGAACCATGAGTCGAGGGCCCCAACCCCCAAAGCGCCACTAATGGGGACTAAAAGTCACCAGTAGGCATTAACGGAATGAAGGCCGCCCTTGGATTCCAACCAGAAGGTACTTGGTGCGGCGGTCGTAGTCGTCCCGGGGAGGCCGCTCGCCGTGCTTGAGGGCGAGGGCGTTGTCGAGGACGAGTGCGTGCAGGTCACCCGCTGTGAACTCCGGTCGCAGCGCACCGGAGGCGCGGGCCGCCGCGACGAACTCTTCGTTGGCCACGGTTCCGACCCGGCAGATCTCCATGAGCTGCTCCGAGTGCGGATACGTCTGCAGCAGGACGTCATTGAAGGCAGGCTGGCGGTACTGGAGGTCGCGGAGCGCGGTGAGGTAGTACGTGATCCGCTCGCCGACGTCGTCGATGGCCCGAGCGTGGTCGACGAGGGCGAACAGCTCGCCCGCCACGATCTCCTCGATGACGGCTTCGATCAGGCCGATCCGCCCGCCGAACCGGTTGAAGATGGTGGCCTTGCTGACCCCTGCCGCCTCGGCGACCTGCTCCAGCGGCACCGTCAGGCCCTGCCCCCGGAAGGCCCCGATCGCGGCGGAGCGGATCTGTTCCGTGTTCCGCCGGGCGTCAGCCCGCAGCCGAGGCCCCGAACGCGCCGCATCGGCCATGACGCTCACCACCTCTTCCAGTCACCCGTCGACGTAACTTGACCCACCTGGTCAGTTTACCTACGGTCGCCGAAGGAAAAGAAATTGACCAGGCTGGTCAACTTACGTCCGTGCCCACCACCAGGACGGTCGCCGTGGGTGTTCAGGAAGGGCCAGAAGCATGATCGTTGTCACCGGCGCCACCGGTGGTCTTGGCGGCGCCACCGTCGAGCACCTCCTCCGGCGCATCCCCGCCGACCGGATCGGCGTCAGCGTCCGCGACACCGCCAAGGCGCGACACCTCGCCGACCGCGGCGTGCGCGTACGACAGGGCACCTACGAGGACCCGGCCGCGCTGCGCGACTCGTTCGCCGGCGCCGAGCAGGTCCTCCTGGTCTCCGGCAACGACCCGGCCGCCGACATCGTCGGCCTGCACCGCAATGCCGTCGAGGCCGCGGCCGAGGCCGGAGTCCGCAGGGTCCTCTACACGAGCCAGCAGGGCGCCGTCCCCGGAAACCCGTACCGACCGTCGGACATCCACATCGTCACCGAGGCGATCCTCGAGGACTCGGGCCTCGCCTGGACCGCGCTGCGCAACGGTGCCTACGGTCCGCTCGATCAAGTGCTGGGCCCGTGGCAGCGGACCGGCGTGATCGCCCAGCCGGCGGACGGCCCCGTTCCGTACACCGACCGCGCCGACACGGCCGAGGCCACTGCGGCCGTCCTCGCCGGTGACCGTTCCTTCGACGGCCCCGTCGACCTCACCGCGCCGACCGCCGTCACCTTCGACGATGTCGCCAAGATCGCCTCCGGCCTCACCGGCCGCACGATCGAACGCGTCGTCCTCGACGACGAGCAGTGGGTCGCCGACCAGGTCGCGATCGGTGTGCCGGAGCAGGGGGCCCGATTCATGCTCACCTGGTACCAGGCCGCACACGAGGGCTACTTCGCCGAAACCGGCCCGCTGCTGGCCGAACTCCTCGGCCGGGAACCCCGCACCGTCGGCGACCGGCTCGCGGCCCACCTCGCCTCCTGAGCCCCAACGTCTCGGCGACCTAGGGCCTGTCGTTTGGATCAGGCCGGGCGCGCGGGGGCGGGTACAAAAGAAAAATCCAAGGTGCTCCCACCACC
>NZ_JBITCS010000026.1:39801-128530 GCF_044453445.1 Streptomyces sp. NPDC051684
GCCCCCCCCCCCCCCCCGGGGGGGCGGGGGGGGGGGGTTTGGGGGGGGGGGGGGGGGGGGGGGGGGGGCCCCCCACCCCCCCACAAGTCCTAGGTCCTCCGACCTCCTCCGGCGGGTCCGCGTCAATCAGTCAGGCGCCCGATGCCGCGCCGGGCCCCGGCCGGGCAGTCTGGTGGCCAACCCGCCGACAAGGAGCGCACGATGTCGTACTTCGATGGCATGCAGTACCCGGAGCCCCGCTATCACGGCGACAAGGGCGAGGTGAGCGCCTCCTTCCGCCCGGCGGACACGCCGCCGGACGTGTCCTCGCCCGGCGGGTCCACCAGCTACCTCGCCACGCAGGAGTCGACCGGCGGCGAATTCGGCCTCTACAAGGGCGTGTTGGGGCCGCGCTCGGCGGGCGCGAAGGAGCACTTCCACCGCGCGATGTCGGAGTCCTTCTACGTCCTGTCCGGCGAACTCGAGCTCTACGACGGCAACAAGTGGGTGACGGGCCGCGAGGGCGACTTCCTGTACGTGCCGGCCGGCGGTCTGCACGCCTTCAGGAACACGACCGACGACCCGGTGTCGATGCTCATGCTCTTCGCTCCGGGCGCCCCGCGCGAGGAGTACTTCGAGCGGGTCGCCGAGATGTCGCAGCGCGGCCCCGAGGAATTGAAGGAGTTCCGCGTCCGGCACGACAGCTATTTCGTGGAGGACTTCGACTTCGGGTCGGGGCGGGCGACGTAGCGTCGCCCCTCGCGCGCCCGCCGCGCAGGCCGTTCGGGGACGTGCCCACCGCTCGCGATCCGGGCCGGACGGCCTTCCGCGTTCGGGACCTTGGTCCCGGTTTGCCCGCATTGCCCCAGGCAGGACGACCGATGCGTCCGGCCCTTCGCCGGGCCCCGCCACCGACCGTCCAGCGGAAGCGACCGACCATGCTCAGCACCTCGTACGACCCGAAGACCCCGGCCTCCGGACACCACGGTGTCGCGGACCACCTCGCCGATCTCGCCGTCGCCGCCTTCACCCGCGAGATGTTCTTGACGCCGAAACCGGGGCTGCCGGACTGCCGGACCGCGCAGTCCCCCGCCAACACCGTGTTCTCCTCGCTCGTGGAGGCCGGGGTCGGGCTGCACGACGCGTTCCGTGCCGCCGCCGCGGCCGGGTCCGATCTGGACCGGCTGGCCAGGGCCTGCGACGACGCGCAGCGCCGGGTGCCCTAAGTCGCCTCCCTGAACGGTCTCGACGTCGCAGCCCGCTCGCTGTGCCTGCTGGCCGCGGCATGGGCCCGGGGCGCGCGGGACGCCGGGCACGCCTGCCGTCTCGCCCTGGACCTCGACGCGCACATCGAGCCCTCCGGGGACTTCCGCGACGGCTACCGGGCGCTCCCGACCGAGGTGAAGCGGCGCCATCTGACCACGGCCCTCGCCGTCCTGCCGACGCTGCGCGCGGCGCGCACGCGCGGCGTCCCCGAGGAGGTCGCCCAGCTCGACGCCCTGCTCACCCTGATCGCGTCGGTCGACGACGTCCGCGTGGAGCAGGACAGGGGCCCGCTGGCCGTCCGCCTGGTCCAGCAGGACGCCGCCGCGGTCCTCGCCGCGGGCGGCTGCGGCACCGACGAGGGGCGCCGACTGCTGGCCGAGCTCGACGAGGAGACGGTCCGGTACGGGATCTGCCCCGCGGCCAGCGGCGCACTGCTCACGGTGGTGCTGTTCCTCGACTCCGTCGACGAGCACCCGCTGCCGATCACGGCCTGAGGGAGCCACCGCTTGGCGTAGGCAGACTGGCCCGTTCCGCGTCGGCCACGGAGGCTGTGGAAACCGGGGAACAGCGCACAGGAGGAGGCCCGCCGCCCGCATGGACGCCACCTCGCAGGTGCCCGACGCCCACACCCACCTGGCGCTCCAGTCGATCCACGAACTCCTGCGGGCGCAGCGGCGGCGGATCAGGAAGCACTCCGAGTCGTACCGCACCGAGGGCGGACGCAAGCCGGAGACCGCGGTCTTCACCACGGACCTGCCGCCCGCGCCCTCGGGTCCTGAGATCCTCGACGCCCTCCCCTGGCCCGCGCTGCTCGTGGCCCCGCTGCGGGACGGCGAGGGGCAGGCGCGGGACGCCCTGTACGTCGCCCAGAACACGGCGTCCCGCGTCTACGCCGCCGAGCGGCTCCCCTCCGGCGGCCTGCCCCACTGGCAGGGCACGGTCTCGCTGTTCGAGCAGTTCCCCTCCCTGACCGCGACGGCGCTCCCCGGCATGCTGACCGACGCGCTGCGCGAACGCGCCCCGCAGGGGCCGACGTCGATCGAGTGGGTCGTGGGCACGACGCACGGTCCGGTACGGATCAACGATCAGGTGCGGGTCTCCCCCTGCGGCGAGCACCTGCTCATCACCTGGGACCGGGGCCACCGCCCACAGATGGCTGCCGCCGCCCAGAACCTGGTGCGCACTTGCTGGGCGGAGTGGAACCTGGGGGACGGCGGCGTCGACCCCTCCCGCGGATTCCGCCGCGTGCTGGGCCTGGACGGCCGCACCCCCATCCCCACCCTCGACGAGCTGGCCACGGCCGTGGCCCCGGAGAGCCTGCCCGATCTGTACCGGACGCTGTACGACGTGATCCTGCGCAAGCGGACGGGCAGCTGCGAACTGCGGCTGAACCAGGCGGGCCCCAAGGTGGTCCGGATGACCGCGGAGCCGGTGCGCATCGCCCCCGGCAGCCTGGTGTGGGCCCTGCGCGGCGTGCTCACCGACGTGACCGCCGAGCAGCGCCGCCGGGCGACCGCCGAGCGCGCGGAGCGCGAGGCGCGGCGCCAGCGCGAGCGCGCGGAGGCCGTCGCCGAGGTCGCCGGCGCCCTGCGCGAGGCGGTGCTCCCCCACTTCCAGGACGAGCTGGCCGCCTACGGCCTGGAGGCCACCGCCGTGTACCGGCCCGACGCCCGCGAGGCCGGGGTCGGCGGCGACTGGTACAAGGCGCGCAGGCTGCCGGGCGACCGGCTCCTCGTCGCGCTCGGCGACGCCCGCGGGCACGGCCTCGCCGCCGTCACCCTCATGGCGAAGCTCCGTTACGCGCTCGCGGGCCTCGCCTACACGGATCAGCGCGTCGAACAGCTCACGCAGTGGCTCAACGAACTCGCCTGCGCGGACGGCGACGAGTCCACCGCGACCGCGATCATCGCCCGCTACCACCCGGAGCAGGGCCTGCTGCGCTGGACCTGCGCGGGCCACCCGCGGCCGGTGCTGGTCCGCGACGGCCGGGCCCGCCAGCTCCAGGACCCCGACGGCGGCCCCGGACTCCCTCTCGGGGTGCTGCCCGGCGAGACGTACACGGTGGCCGACGAGGCACTGCGCGTGGGCGACATCGTCCTGATGTACTCCGACGGCCTGACCGAGCGCCGCGACAGCGACCCCGACCTGGACACGCAGCGCTTCCTGGAGGCCGCCGAGCAGTGCCTGCGCGGCACGTCCCCGTGCGCGGGACACGCGGCGCTCAACGCGTACGCGGAGCGGATCGTCGCCGAGCTCGACGGCCCGCACCGCTCCGACGACGCGACGCTGATGGTCCTGCGGCGCATCGACACCACGCCCTCGGCCCCCTGACGACCGCTCCGCACACACCTGTGACGGAAGCCCGGCACACCCCCTTAACGACCGCTCAGCACGCACGGCGTCGCAACGGCGGGCCGAGCCGACCAACGCCGGTTCACGCCGCGGGGGTTGTGGGCGGGCCGCGGGCCTTTTAACGTTCGATCAGTCCCTGGACCGGGTCCCCGCACAGGCCGCCACGGCCGGGGTGACCCGGGCCTCCGGCAGCCGTCGACGGGAGTCCCGCGTGTCCTTCGTGTCCGACGCAACCGACGCATCCGGTCCCACCGCACCGCCGAACCCCACGCCCGAGGCGTCCCTGCGCGCCGGCCGCCGGCTCTCGCTCGCCCACCAACTCGCCCGCCAGGCACGTCGTACGCCCTCCGCCCCGGCCCTGCGCCACGGCGACCGGGAGATCACGTACGGCGACCTCGACGCCCGGGTGAACCGGCTCGCGCGCGCCTACGCCGAGCGCGGCGTCGGCCCCGGCGACCGGGTCGCCGCGCTCACCACCAACCGGATCGAGACGGTGGAGGTCTGGTTCGCCGCGCTGCGGCTCGGGGCCATCGCCGTACCCATCAACTTCCGGCTGGTGCCCGCCGAAGTGGCGCACGTCATCGGCGACTGCACGCCGACCGTGTTCGTGGTCGACGAGCCGCTGGCACGACTCGGCCTGGAGGCGCGGCGGCTGGCCGGTACCGACTGCCGGGTGCTGCATCTCGGGGACGGCGAGGCCCCGGACGGCACGGAGAGCCTCGCCGCGGTCCGTGACGTGTACGACGCCGGTCCCGTCGAGGCCGACGTCGACGAGAACGATCCGGCGTTCCTGATGTACACCTCGGGCACCACGGGGCGCTCCAAGGGCGCCGTGCTCAGCCACCTCAACCTGGTCGTGAACACCCTGCACATGGTGGAGGTGCAGACACCGAAGTCCACCGACCGGACCCTGCTGAACATTCCGATGTTCCACATCGCGGGCGTCGACTCGGTCGTCGCGTCGATGCTCTACGGCACCTGCACCGTCATCGGCGCCACGGTCGGCTTCGACGCGGCGGAGACGGTCGAGCTGCTGGAGCGGGAGCGGATCACCGGCTGCTTCCTCGTGCCGAGCCAGTGGAAGGCGATCTGCGAGGTGCCGGGCATCAGGGACCGCAAGCTCGTGCTGAGCAGCCTCAGTTGGGGTGCGTCCGCCGCCCCGCCGTCCGTGCTGCACGCGATGAACGACACGTTCCCCGGCGTCGTCATCAGGAGCGCGTTCGGCCAGACCGAGATGGCGTCGGTGACCTGCTACCTCGACGGCGAGGACGCGGTGCGCAAGCTCGGCTCCGTCGGCAAGCCGGTGCGGCACGTGGACGCGCGGATCGTGGACGAGGAGATGCGGGACGTGCCGGTGGGCGAGGTCGGCGAGATCGTCTACCGGGGCGGCAACCTCATGCTCGGCTACTGGAACAACCCGGAGGCCACGGCCGCCGCCTTCGAGGGCGGCTGGTTCCACTCCGGCGACCTGTGCCGGATGGACGACGAGGGCTACATCTACGTCGTCGACCGCAAGAAGGACATGATCATCTCGGGCGGCGAGAACATCTACTCCGCCGAGGTCGAGGCGGCCGTCGACCAGCACCCGAAGGTCGCGGAGGTGGCCGTCGTCGGCGTGCCGCACCCGCAGTGGGTGGAGACACCGCGCGCCTACGTGGTGCCCAAGGACCCCGCCGACCCGCCCACCGAGGACGAGATCATCGACCACTGCCGCGCGCTGCTCGCCTCGTACAAGAAGCCCACCTCGGTCGTCGTGATCGACGCGCTGCCCCGCAACGCCGCGGGCAAGGTGCTCAAAGTGCGGCTGCGGGACGCCGCCCGCGACTGACCGGACTCCCCCGAAGCGCCCCCGACTGGACGGATCCGCATGCCTGAAGCGACCCACGAAGACCTGACCGAACTGCGCGCCCGGATGGCCGCCTTCATCGACGACGAGGTGATCCCCGCCGAGAAGGCACTGGCCGGCCGCACCCCCGAGGCCCGCGCCGCGCTCGCCGCCCTTCAGGAGCGGGCGAAGAAGCTCGACCTGTGGATCCTCGGCCACCCGGCCGAACTCGGCGGCAAGGGACTTCCGTTGTACGAGTTCGCGCTCATCAACGAGATCATCGGGCGCTCCGAGTACGGCCAGTTGGCGGTCGGCACGTACACCATGCAGGACTCGATCATGCTGGACCTGTACGCGTCGGCGGCGCAGCGCGAGCGCTGGCTGCGTCCGCTGGTGAACGCGGAGATCAGCCCGAGCGTCGGACTCACCGAGCCGGAGGTGGCGGGCTCCGATCCGACCCGGATCGCGACGACGGCCGTGCTCGACGGCGACGAGTGGGTCATCAACGGCCACAAGTGGTTCACCACGGGGGCCAGTCGCGCCGCGTTCACCACGGTCTTCGCCCGGACCGACGAGGACGCCGCGAGCCCGCACGCCGCCGTCTCCGCGATCATCGTCCCGGCCGGCACCCCGGGCCTGGAGATCTCCCGCGTCCTGGAGACGATGGGTGACACCGAGGGCGACCACTGCGAACTGCGCCTGACCGATGTCCGGGTCCCCGCCGACCACCTCCTCGGCGAGCGCGGCGAGGGCTTCACCATCGCGCAGCGCCGCCTGGGCCCCGGCCGCATCTTCCACTGCATGCGCTGGCTCGGGCAGGCGCAGCGTGCCTTCGAGTTGATGGTCGAGCGGGCCAACACCCGTTACGCGCACGGTTCGTTGCTCGCGGAGAAGGGCGAGATCCGGCGCTACGTCGCCGAGTCGGCCGCCGAGATCCAGGCCGCCCGGCTGATGACGCTGGACGCGGCGCGCCGCTACGACCAGGACGGGCAGGCCCGCCTGGAGATCAGCATGGTGAAGTTCTGGGGCGCGCAGGTGCTGCACAACGTCGTCGACCGGGCCATCCAGGTGCACGGCGCGCTGGGCGTCACCGCGGACACGCCACTGGAGGGCATGTACCGGCGGGCCCGGTACGCGCGCATCTACGACGGGCCCGACGAGGTGCACCGGATGGTCGTCGCGCGCAAGCTGCTCGCCGACGTGAGCAAGGCGCCGTGGGCGGGGCTGCCCGCGTGAGCGAGCCGCTGCGGGAGGAACTTCGGGCGCGCCTGGCCGAGTTGTGGGGCGGACCCGTGACCGTCGAGGGCTGGCGGCGTCTTTCCGGGGGCGCGAGCCGGGACACCTGGGCCCTGGACGCGGTGCCGGAGGGCGGCGCCGCCCGTCCGCTGATCCTGCGCTGCGACCCGCCGGTCAAGCCGAGCCCCGAGGTAATGGCGCGGGAGGCCGCGGTGCTCGCGGCAGCCGAGAAGGCCGGGGTGCCCGTGCCCGGCCTCCTCGACCACGGCGCGCTGCTGGGCCGCGCGCATCTGCTGATGGAGCGGGTCGAGGGCGAGACGATCCCGCGCCGGCTGCTGCGGGACGCGCGGTTCGCGGCCGTGCGCCCGGGGCTTGCGCGCGAGCTCGGCCGGATCCTCGCGCGGATCCACGCCATCCCCGTGGCGTCGGTGCCGCAGCTCGAACACGTCGATGTGATGGACCAGTTGAACGGTCTCTACCAGGAGCTTGACGACTCGCGCCCGGCCCTCGAACTCGCCTTCCGGTGGCTCGCCGAGCACCGGCCGCGGGCCACACGACCGCCCCGCGTCGTGCACGGCGACTTCCGCAACGGCAACCTCATGATCGACGAGACGGGCGTGCGCGCCGTCCTCGACTGGGAGCTGACCCACATCGGCGATCCCGTCGAGGACCTGGGCTGGCTGTGCGTGAAGGCCTGGCGGTTCGGTTCGGCCGAGCCGGTGGGCGGATTCGGCCCGCGCGAGGAACTCCTCGCCGGGTACGCCGAGATCGCCGGGACCCGCCCGGGCGAGGACGACCTGCACTGGTGGGAGGTGTACGGCACGCTCCGCTGGGCGGTGCTGTGCCGCATGCAGGCCGAGCGCTTCCTGTCCGGCGCCGAACAGAGCGTCGAGTACGCCGTGTTGGGCCGCAAGGTGTGCGAGCAGGAGTACGACGTGCTGCTCGCGCTCGGCATCACCGAACCCCGCGCGGTGCCCGACGTCCTGGCCGGCCGCGACGACACTGCCGCCGCTCCCCCGCACGACCGGCCCGGCGCCGACGCGCTGCTGCGGTCCGTCCAGACCTTCCTCACCGAGGAGACGGCGGGCGACCCCCGGTTGCGCTTCCTGTCGAAGGTGGCGGCGAACGCCGTGGCCGTCGCCCGCCGCGAGGCGCTGCTCGCGCCGTCCCAGGCCGCGGCCCACGCCCGCCGCCTGGCAGCGCTCGGTCTCGCCGACGACCGCGCCCTCGCCGACGCGCTGCGCGAGGGCACCGTGCGGCCCGGCGACCCGGCGGTGCTCGACGCCGTACGAGGCGGTGTCACGGACCGGCTCGCGGTCGCCAACCCGGCGTACGCGACGCAGCCGGCGCGGTGACCGCCACCCCGAACCCGTAGGAACGAGAACCGAGGGAGCACGCGCATGACCAGCTCAACGACCGCCGCCGACACGGGCCGGCGGGTGACGGTCACCGTGACCGACGGCGTCGCCGACGTCCGGCTCGACCGGCCCGACAAGCGCAACGCGCTCGACCCGGCCATGTTCGAGGCGCTCGTCGCCACGGGCGAGCGGCTGAAGACCGAGGAGGGCGTCCGGGCCGTGGTCCTTTCCGGTGCGGGGCCGGACTTCTGTGCCGGGCTCGACTTCACCTCCTTCGAGGCGATGCGGGACGGGCAGCGGCTGTCCGGGCTCACCGCGCTGCCGCCGTCGGACGGGCCCGCGCAGGCGGCCGGGCAGCGGGCCGCGCACGTCTGGGCCGAACTGCCGATGCCGGTGATCGCGGCGCTGCGCGGCAACGCGCTCGGCGGCGGCCTCCAGGTCGCGCTCGGTGCGGACATCCGCATCGTGGCGCCGGATGCCCGGCTGAGCGTGTTCGAGGTGGCGTGGGGGCTCGTCCCCGACATGACGGGCACGCAGCTGCTGCCCGAGCTGGTGGGCCGTGACGTGGCGAAGGAACTGACCTTCACCGCCCGGATCGTGGGCGGCGAGGAGGCCGCGCGCATCGGCCTGGCCACGTACACGGCGGACGATCCGCTGGCCGCCGCGCTGGAGACGGCGGGCCGGATCGCGGCGCAGAGCCCGCACGCCGTCCGCGCGTCCAAGCGGCTCCTCGACCTCGCGGGCCGCACCGACCTCGCGACCGGCTTCGCCGAGGAGCAGAAGGAGATCGGCGCGCTCATCGGCAGCCCGAACCAGGTCGAGGCGGTCGCCGCCCGCTTCGGCAAGCGGGCGCCCCGCTTCACCGACATCTGACTCCCGTACCGCACCGAGAACCTGGGGACCATCGCATGACGGAACAGCACGACTTCACGGAGATCCGGTTCCGGATCGCCGACCACATCGCCACCATCACCCTGCACCGGCCGGACCGGCTGAACGCCTTCACCCACACCATGGCCGCCGAACTCATCGCCGCGTTCGACGCCACCGACGCCGACGACGACGTGCGGGCCGTGGTCCTGACCGGTTCGGGGCGCGGCTTCTGCGCGGGCGCGGACCTGGCGGGCGGCGCCGCCACCTTCGACCACGACGCCGTCGGCCGGGCCGGCGGGCGCACCGACTTCGGCACCATCGACGGGGTGCCGCGCGACGGCGGCGGGTGTGTGGCGCTGCGCATCGCGGCGAGCGTGAAACCCGTGATCGTGGCGGTCAACGGGCCCGCGGTGGGCGTCGGTTCGACGATGACGCTGCCCGCCGACATCCGGATCGCCGCCGAGTCGGCCCGCTTCGGCTTCGTCTTCGCGCGCCGCGGCCTGGTGCCGGAGGCGGCATCGAGCTGGTTCCTGCCACGGATCGTGGGGATCTCGCAGGCGATGGAGTGGGTGGCGACCGGCCGGGTCTTCGACGCGGCGGAGGCCCTCGCCGGCCGTCTGGTCTCGCGCGTGGTCCCGGACGGCGAACTGCTGCCGGCCGCGTACGCGCTGGCCGCGGAGATCGCCGAGAACACCTCCGCCGTCTCCGTCGCCCACTCGCGCCGCCTGATGTGGTCGATGCTCGGCGCGGCCTCTCCGTGGGACGCGCACCGGCTCGACTCGGCGGCCATCTTCAAGCTCGGCCAGGGCCCGGACGCCGCCGAGGGCGTCATGTCGTTCCTGGAGAAGCGCCCGGCCAAGTTCCCCGCCACGCTCGCCGACCACGCGGACACCCTGCCGTCGTGGCCCGACGCCCCCGAGGACGTGCGATGAGCGCGGCAGACCTGTTCGACCTCACCGGCCATGTCGCCCTCGTCACCGGCGGCAACTCCGGCATCGGCCTCGGCATGGCCCACGGCCTCGCCGAGGCAGGCGCGGACGTGTGCGTCTGGGGCACGAACACCGAGCGCAACGCGGCGGCGGCAGGGGATCTCGCCAAGCACGGTACGCGGGTGACCGCGATCCGCTGCGACGTGGGCGACGAGGACGCGGTCACGGCGGGCTTCGCCGAGACGCTGGAGCGGTTCGGACGGGTCGACTCGTGCTTCGCCAACGCGGGGATCAACGGCACCATCACCCCGTTCACGGAGCTGAGCCTGGCCGACTTCCGGCGGGTGATGCGGGTGAACCTGGAGGGTGCCTTCCTCACCCTGCGCGCCGCCGCCGCGCACATGGTGGAGCGCGGGGGCGGCGGCGTCCTCGTCGGCACCTCCAGCCTTTCCTCGGTGCAGGGCAGCCCGCGCAACGAGGCGTACGCGGCGAGCAAGGCGGCGCTCACCTCACTGATCCAGGGCTGCGCCGTGGAGTTCGCCCGGCACGGCATCAACGCCCATTCCCTGCACGTGGGTTGGGTGGAGACGCCGCTGGCCTCGGCCACGCTGCACAACGAGACCTTCGAGCGCAACGTCATGAAACGCATGCCGCAGCGCCGCTGGGGCGACCCGGCCGACTTCGCCCGGCTCGCCGTGTATCTGGCCGGCGGTGCGGGCGGCTTCCAGACCGGGGACACGATCGCGATCGACGGCGCGTACTCGATCTTCTGAGCC
Organism: Streptomyces sp. NPDC051684; assembly: GCF_044453445.1. NCBI lineage: Bacteria > Bacillati > Actinomycetota > Actinomycetes > Kitasatosporales > Streptomycetaceae > Streptomyces > Streptomyces sp. NPDC051684. The sequence goes on from NZ_JBITCS010000026.1 coordinate 50,396, forward strand.
GCCGGTGGGTGCCGGGAGGGCGGCCGGGGCCGCCCTCTACGGACCGCCGAGCTCGCCCACCGCCTCGTACGCCGCCTGGCTCTGCCTCAGCACCTGCCGCTCCAGTTCCTCGACCGGTAGTTCGTTCTCGCCCATCACCCCGGCCGCGAAACGGGCCGCGACACCGGCGCCGATGCACGCCGAGCGCCAGCGGGAGAACGCCACGTAGTAGGGCAGCCGGGAGACGTCGAGGCCGGACGCCTTCGCGTAGGCGTCGATCAGTTCGGCGCGGGTGCAGAAGCCGGGGGCCGCGCTCGGGCCCGCCGTCGTGGGTGGGACCGTATCGCCCGGCTGTTCCCAGGTGGAGACGAGCCAGCCGAGGTCCGCCAACGGGTCGCCCAGTGTGGCCAGTTCCCAGTCGAAGACGGCGACCACGGTGCCGTCGGGGGCGAAGGACAGGTTGCCCGGGCGGAAGTCGCCGTGCACGATGCCCGTCGACTGCGCGGGCACCCGGGCGAGCAGTGCGTCGTGGACCGTGTCGAGGAGGGCCAGGTCGGGGGCGCCGGAGCGGTGCACCTGGCGCCGCCAGCGGTGCAGTTGACGCTCGACGTAGCCGCGCGGGCGGGCCATGTCGCCGAGCCCGACGTCGGCGGGATCGAGGCGGTGCAGGGACGCGAGGACCTCCACCAGGCTCGCGCCCGCCCGGCGCCGGGCGTCCCGCGGCCAGTGCGCGACGGCGTCGCGGTCCGCGCCCACCGTGCCCTCGACGAAGTCCATGACGTAGAACTCGGCCCCGCTCACCGAGGTGTCGGCGCAGTAGGCGAGCGGTTCGGGCACCGGTACCTCGGTGGGCGCCAGGGCGGTCAGGAAGCGCCACTCGCGGCTCATGTCGTGCGCGGTGCTGAGGACTCCGCCGGTCGGCGGCCTGCGCAGCGCCCGGACGGTGCCGCTCGCGTCGGTCACCCGGTAGGTGAGGTTCGAGCGGCCACCGGAGACCAGGTCGAAGGTGAGCGGTGGGGCGATGCCGGGGACGTGCGCGGCGAGCCAGGCGTCGACCGCGGGCCCGACGCCGCTCGTCACGCCGGTCCCGACTGCGCGTACCGGGCCTTGAGTTTCCCCTTGACCAGCTTGCCCGTCGGCGTGCGCGGCAGTTCGTCCACGAAATCGACGCTGCGGGGCGCCTTGTAGTGCGCGATCCGCTCACGTACGTAGGCGATCAGGCGCTCCTCCAGGTCGGGGCCCGGTGTCACGCCGGGTGCGGGCTGCGCCACCGCCTTGACCGCCTCGCCCATCTCCGGGTCGGGGACGCCGATCACCGCGACGTCGGTGATGTCGGGGTGGAGGGCGAGGACGTTCTCGATCTCCTGCGGGTAGATGTTCACCCCGCCCGAGATGATCATGAAGGTCTTGCGGTCGGTGAGGAAGAGATAGCCGTCCTCGTCGAGATGGCCGACGTCGCCGAGCGTCACCCAGTCCGTGTGCTCCGGGTGCTGTGCGCCCTTGGTCTTGTCGGGGTCGCCGAGGTACTCGAAGGAGCCGTCGCCCTCCCGGGCGAAGTAGACGGTGCCGGTCTCCCCCGCGGGCAGCACGCGACCCTCGTCGTCGCAGATCCTCGGCTGACCGAGGATGGGCCGGCCGACCGAGCCCGGTTTCGTGTGCCACTCCTCGGAGGTGATCAGCGTCATGCCGATGCCCTCGGTCGCGGAGTAGTACTCGTACAGCTTCGGCCCCCACCAGTCGATCATCGCCCGCTTGACGTCCGGCGGGCAGGGCGCCGCGGCGTGCACGACGACCTTGTGGCTGGACAGGTCGTAGGCGGTGCGGACCTTCTCGGGCAGCCGCAGCAGGCGGATGAAGTGGGTCGGCACCCACTGGCTGTGCGTGATGCCGTAGCGCTCGATGGCGCGCAGCGCGTCCTCGGGGTCGAAGCGCTCCATCATGACGACGGTGCCGCCGAGCGCGTGCACGGAGGCGCCGTAGCGCAGCGGCGCCGCGTGGTAGACGGGCGCGGGCGACAGATACACGGCGTGTTCGTCGAAGCCGTAGAACAGGCGCAGGAGTTCGACGAGTGTGTCGCCCGGCTCGTCGACCTGGCGGTCGGGCAGCTCGGGGCGGATGCCCTTGGGGCGGCCGGTGGTGCCGGAGGAGTAGAGCAGGTCGGCGCCGCGCGGCTGGTCGGCGGGCGGCTCGGCGGACGCCCCCGCGAGCGCGGCCGCGTAGTCCTCGTAGCCGTCGACGGCCCCGCCGTAGGCGAGCCGCACGCGCACGCTCGCGGGGATCTGGCCCGCGACCTCCCGTGCCAGCTCCGCCAGGGCGTCCGAGACGACCAGGGCGGCGGCGCCGGAGTCGCTCACGATGTACGCGATCTCGGCTGCGGACAGGTGGTGGTTGACGAGGGTGATGTAGAGGCCGGAGCGGACCGCCGCCCAGTAGACCTCGTACGCGTGGATCGAGTTGTCGGTGAGCAGGGCGACCACGTCACCGCGGCGCAGACCCGCCTCACGGAACACCTGGGCGAGCCGGATGGAGCGTTCGTCCAGCTCCCCGTACGTCAACTGTTCGCCGGTCGACGCCATGACGACGGCGGGGCGCTGCGGAGACTGAAGGGCATGGGCACCTGGATACACGGGACGCCTTTCGCATGGACGTGAACGCCGGTGGCCGTGGACTCTTTCTAAGTCACCCCGCGAGGCGGCAGCAAGACGTACGACGCGATGAATTGATCGTTCGTTCAGGGCGGGGGTGCCCTGTTCAACTCCCGTCGACCCGCTGGGAGTCGGCCGCCGTCCAGCGACGGAAGGCCCGCATGAAGCTCGACGGCTCCGAGTAGCCGAGCCGGTGCGCCAGCTCGGCGGCGGACAGCCTTTCGTGGCGCAGACCGTCCTGGACGAGGGTGAGCCGTACGTCGTCGAGCAGGCGCCGGTAGGTGGTGCCCTCGGCGGCGAGCTTGCGGCGCAGGGTGCGCGAGGTGATGTTCATGCGGCGCGCGATGTGCTCGATGCCGGGGTCGGGGCCGCCGCCCGCCAGCAGGTGCCGGCGCACCGTGCGGGCCGCGCCGCTGCCGCTCGCCCGCTGGGCCACGAGGCGCTCGCACAGCTCCTGGCAGATCTGCGCGGTGTGCGGATTCCCGTGCGGCAGCGGGCTGTCGAGGAAGTCGTGGTCGTAGACGAGGGCCGTGGTTCCGGCGCCGTAGCGGACCGGCGCGTCCAGCACGGTGGCGTGCGCGGCGCCCGGCGGCTCGGGGAAGGCGAGGTCGACGCGGCGCAGCGGGACGGCGGGGCCGCCCGCGAACACCTGGCGGCCGAGGACGATGTTGGCCGCGCAGTCCCGTTCGACGAGGAAGCGCCGTACGTCGGCGGGGATGCGGCCGCCGTCCATGCGGTGCAGCACGTCCCCCGCCGCGTCCACCACCGCGCTGTGCCGGGCGAAGCCGAAGGTCAGCGCCGAGTACCGCAGCCCGCACCGGAACACCTCGCGCATCGTCGGCGCGCTCAGCAGCGCGTACCCGAACAGGCCGAACGTGGTGACGTGGTAGCGGGCCCCGACCTCGATGCCGAGCCCCGGACGGTCCCCGAGTCCGCGCAGCAGATTGCGCACGACGGCGATCTCCTGCGAGGCCTCGACGAGGTGGTGCGGGTCGCCGAGCGCGGCCGCGTCGATGCCCGAGCCCGCGAGGCAGTCGGCCGCGCCCAGGCCGCGTTCCGCGGCGAAGTCGAGCAGCAGGACGACGCCCGAGGCGGCGCGCGGAAAGTCCCAGTCGGTGAATCCCTCGGCGATGACCTCCGGCTGCGCGGCAGCCGTGTCCACCGACACGGTCATGACCGGCCCTCCGTTTCCCGCCGTCACGCTGCCAACGCCCGCATCCGTCAGGGGAGTTCATGACAGCACGGCGATCTCGGCGGCCACAACCCGGCTGCGTGTCCGAATCTGTCCCGGCGTTGTCCGCTTTGGTCATGGAGGCGCTCGGGTGCACCGCCATAGCTTGAGGCCAGTGTGTCCGGCCCTGTCCGGCCGTCCGGAGTTCGTGACGAGGGCGCGGTCGGGCGCGGCCGTGTTGCCGAAGCAGGGAGGACGCGCATGCAGACCAAGGGAGCCCTGCTCCACAAGCCCGGCGAGGACTGGACGGTCGAGCCGATCGAGATCGGCGACCCGATCGCGGGCGAGGTGCAACTGCGCCTGGCCGCTTCGGGGTTGTGCCACTCGGACGAACACTTCCGCGTCGGCGCCAGCCTCGCCGCCACCTATCCGCTGCTCGGCGGGCACGAGGGTGCGGGCGTGGTGACGAAGGTCGGCCCCGGCGTCACCGGTGTCGAGGAGGGCGACCACGCGATCCTCGGCTTCATCCCGGCCTGCGGCGTGTGCCGCCCCTGTTCGCAGGGCCTGCAGAACCTGTGCGACCAGGGCGCCAACCTGCTCACCGGACAGTCCATCGCCGACAACACCTTCCGCACACGCACCGCGGGCGGCGACCCGGTCACACCGATGTGCCTGCTGGGCACGTTCGCTCCGTACGTGACCGTGAACCAGTCGTCCGTCATCAAGATCGAGAAGGATGTGCCGCTGGAGACGGCCGCACTGCTCGGCTGCGGCGTCTCCACGGGCTGGGGCTCCGCCGTCTCCATCGGCGACACCCGCCCGGGAGACACCGTCGTGGTCGTCGGGGTCGGCGGCATCGGCATCAACGCGGTGCAGGGCGCCGCGGCGGCCGGCGCGCGGTTCGTGGTCGCGGTCGACCCGGTCGAGTTCAAACGGGACAAGGCACGGGAGTTCGGCGCCACGCACACCTTCGCCTCCATGGAGGAGGCCGAGGGGCCGGTCACCGAGCTGACCTGGGGCGCGAAGGCGCACACCGTCATCCTGACGGTCGGTGAACTCCAGGGCGACCAGCTGGCCCCGGCGCTCGCGATGACCGCCAAGGGCGGCCAGGTCATCGCGACGGCCCTCGCGGACATGCAGCAGATCGACGCCAAGGTCAGCCTGTTCGATCTGACGCTGATGCAGAAGCGGATCCAGGGCGCCATCTTCGGCGGCATCAGCCCGCGCACCCAGATTCCGCGCCTCCTTGAGCAGTACCGTGCCGGGCTGCTCAAGCTGGACGAACTCACCACGCGGACCTACCGCCTGGAGGAGATCAACCAGGGCTACCAGGACATGCGGGACGGCAAGAACCTGCGCGGCGTGGTCCGCTACACCGACGCCGACTACTGAGCCGCCCCAGGGCCGATGCGGGCGGGCCGGGACCGGTCCGCCCGCTCCCCATCCACCCCCGCTCCCCACCCACGTACCGCTCACCTCTGAGGGAACCCGCAGATGCCCGACACCAGCAAGCTCTACATCGGCGGCCGTTGGGTCGCATCGGCAGGACCGGGAACCATCGACGTCATCAGCTCCAGTACCGAGGAGGTCGTCGGCGCTGTCCCGGACGGGGTGCCCGCCGACGTCGACCTGGCGGTCACGGCAGCCCGCGAGGCGTTCCCCGGCTGGTGGGACACGCCGGTCGAGCAGCGGGCGAAGTATCTGGAGGAGATCGCGGGCGGCCTGATGGCGCGCGCCGACGAGCTCGCCGCGCTGATCTCCTCGGAGATGGGCGCGCCGCTGTCCTTCGCCAAGGCGATCCAGGTGCCGCTGCCGGTCAACAGCTTCACGCAGGCCGCGGCGGTCGCCCGCACCTTCGCGTTCGAGCGCGAGGAGGGCAGCACGACGATCGTGCGCGAGCCGTACGGCGTCGTCGGCGCGATCACCCCGTGGAACTATCCGCTGCACCAGATCGCCGCGAAGGTCGCCTACGCGCTCGCCGCGGGCAACACCGTCGTCGTCAAGCCCAGTGAGGTCGCGCCGCTGAACGCGTGGGTGCTCGCCGAGATCATCGACGGGGCGGGGCTGCCGCCGGGCGTCTTCAACCTGGTGAGCGGCACGGGCCCGGTGGTCGGTGAGGCCATCGCCGCGCACCCAGGCATCGACGTCGTCTCTTTCACCGGCTCGACGCGCGCGGGCAAGCGCGTGGCGCAGCTCGCCGCCGACACGGTCAAGAAGGTGGCGCTCGAACTGGGCGGCAAGAGCCCCAACGTGCTGCTTCCCGACACCGACTTCGGGGCGGCGATCCCGCAGGCCGTCCAGGCCGCGATGATCAACTCCGGTCAGACCTGCTCCGCCCTCACCCGCCTCCTGGTGCCGCGCGAACGCCTCCCGGAGGCCGAGGAGCTGGCCCGTACGATCGTCGAGTCGATCACGGTCGGCACCCCCGGCGACGAGAAGACCGTGCTCGGCCCGCTCGTCTCCGCGACCCAACTGGAGCGCGTGCGCGGCTACATCGACCGGGGTGTGGCCGAGGGCGCCCGCCTGGTGACGGGTGGCAGCGACCCGGTCCCTGGCCTGGCCGCCGGCTACTACGTCAGGCCGACCGTGTTCTCCGACGTCACCACCGACATGGTGATCCACAAGGAGGAGATCTTCGGCCCGGTCCTGTCCATCGAGCCGTACGAGGACGAGGACGACGCCGCCCGCATCGCCAACGACACCCCCTACGGCCTGGCCGGCGGCGTGTGGTCCGCCGACCCCGACCGGGCGCGTGCCTTCGCCCGCCGCATCCGCTCGGGCCAAGTACAGGTCAATGACGGTCAGTTCAACCCGAACGCGCCGTTCGGCGGTTACAAGCAGTCCGGCATCGGTCGCGAGTACGGCAGCCACGGCCTGGAGGAGTTCCTGGAGGTCAAGGCGATCCAGCACTGAGGAGCCGGCGCCGAGGACGGGAGGCGGCGGGGCGGGACCTGGGAACTCACAGGCCACCCCGCTCGCTCACCATCCGGGCCACCTCCCGGAGCTTGATGTTGTGGTCCTGCGAGTAGCGGCGCAGCACGGCGAACGCGTCCGCCTCGCTGAGGTCGTGGCCGGCCATCAGGATGCCCATCGCCTCGCCGATGACGTGGCGGGTCTCCACGGCGCGGTGCAGGGAGGCGTGGTCGCGGGCGCTGGAGAAGGCCACGGCGGCGTGCGAGGCGAGGAGCCAGCCGGCGGTCTCGCTGGCCTCCGTGAACACGCCGGGCTCGGTGGAGTAGAGGTTGAGGGCGCCGAGGCCGTCCTCCTCGTCGGTGTAGAGCAGGAAGCCCATCATGCTGCCGATGCCGAGCGCGTGGGCGCGCGGGGCGTAGGAGCGCCAGCGTGTCGACTCGGTCGAGAGGTCCTTGATGCGGAACACGGGATGCCCGGTGCGGGCCGCGTCGAAGCACGGCCCCTCGTGGACGCGCCCCTGGAGCCGGTCGCTCTCGACGACGAGGTCGTCGGTGGCGGCCAGCGTGTCCACCTGCCCGTTGCGCAGCATGAGGATGCCCGCCGCGTCGCAGCCCTCGACCTGGTCGACCGCCCAGGTGGTGATCTTGCGCAGCGTCGCGTCCACGGACTCCTGGGCCAGTAGCTCGCGCGCCATGGACGCCATGTTCAGGGCGAACTCGCGCCATTCCATGCCGCGCTCCTCGACGTAGGGGTGTGTGCGTTCCTTGCGATGGCGCAAGCCTCCCATGCCCGCCCCGGCCGGAACCCACCGAGGCCGGGACGGGCGGGCGCTGGGGTGCCTCAGCCGCTCGTGGCCGAGGTGTTGGTGACCGGGAGCTTACTCTCCGCTCCCGACACATAGAGGTCCCGCGGGGCCGTGCGCAGCACGAACGTGCTGTCGTCGCGGTCGACCCGCACGGACATCACGAAGAAGCCGTCGTGCTCGGTGGTCGTCCTGACGTCGTACTGGCTCTCCCAGTACGTCTGCAGAAAGACCTCGGTGTCGTAGGGGTCGACTCCCTCGGGCGTGGTGACGCGGCCCTGGACGGTGAGGATGTCGCCCGCCTTCACCTTCCGCCTGTTGACCTGGTAGCTGACGGAGCTGGCCCGGGTCTCCACTCCCACGGTGGTGTCCGCGTAGTAGCCGTCCTGCGGAGTGTCGAGGTCGCCGTCCTCGTCGTAGCTGGCCGAGATCTCCACCTCGTGCTCGGCGTTGAGCAGGCTGCTGCCGCCGACGTGGTCGATGTCGACGTTCTTGACGGTGAACGTCCCGTCGGCGTCGCTCACCGGCGTACCCAGGTCACGCGGCTCGTAGTAGTTCGGGTCGATCGGGTCGCCCCAGGGGTTCCAGGTGGTGTAGCGGACGACCTCCTCGACGGTGACGGGGATGTTCGGGGCCGGGGTGCCGTCGGCCTTGGTGACGGTGCCGGTGACGTCCACGCGGCGGTCGTCGTAGTCGGTGCTGGTCGGGTTGGTGGTCACGTGCAGGACGTAGGCGTCGCCGGGGGCGGCGTCCGCGCTCTGCGCCGCGGCGGCGGGCGCGGACAGGACGCCCGCGGCGAGCAGCAGCGCCGCGAGGGCGGTCGGCCGCTTCGGAAGGGTGTTTCCGGACACGGTTCAACTCCAAGTGCGGTCAGTTCATGAGGAGTTGCACCGGGCGGTACCGGTCCCGCCGCGGCGCGCGTGTGTGCATCACACACGGTTCGATGGACGGGGCGGGGCGGGAGTTGCCCGCGGTACGGGCGCCGTTACACGGCTGTGGCGAGGGACCGTTTTGCCCCGTTTCCGCGTTCACCTGGATGTCGCTCGCGGGACACACCCATGGCGTCGCTACAGGCCCAGGTCGCCGAGGCCCGGGTGGTCGTCGGGGCGGCGGCCAGGCGGCCAGTGGAACTTTCGGTCCGACTCGGCGATCGGCAGGTCGTTGATGGAGGCGTGGCGCCTGCGCATCAGGCCGTTGTCGTCGAACTCCCAGTTCTCGTTGCCGTACGCGCGCTTCCAGTGGCCCGCGCCGTCGTGGCACTCGTACGCGAAGCGGACCGCGATGCGGTGGCCGTCGAACGCCCACAGTTCCTTGATCAGCCGGTAGTCGAGCTCCTGGTCCCACTTGCGGGTGAGGAAGGCGACGATCTCGGCGCGCCCCTCGGGGAACTCGGCGCGATTGCGCCACCGGCTGTCGGGCGTGTAGGCGAGCGCGACGCGCTGCGGGTCCCGGGTGTTCCAGGCGTCCTCCGCAAGGCGCACCTTCCGCACGGCCGTCTCGCGCGTGAACGGCGGAAGCGGCGGACGCGCGGCGGCGGCCTCGGGCGCGGGGGCGATGTGGTCGGTCATGGTGTGACTCCTCCCCCGTCGAACCGCTGGCGCAACACCCTCTTGAGGAGCTTGCCGCTGGGGTTGCGCGGCAGTTCGTCCACGAAGTGCACATGGCGGGGCTTCTTGTAGGAGGCGATGCGTTCGCGGGTGAAGGCGACGAGGTCGTCGGCGCCGACCGGGGCGGCGTCCTGGCGCAGGACCACCGCCGCGGTGACCGCCTCGCCCCAGCGCTCGTCGAGGGTGCCGAAGACCGCCACGTCCAGGACGGCCGAATGCTCGGCGAGCACCGATTCGACCTCGATCGGGTACACGTTCTCACCGCCCGTGATGATCATGTCCTTGATGCGGTCGGTGATGAACAGGTACCCGTCCTTGTCGAGATAGCCCGCGTCGCCCGACCGCAGCCAGCCGTCGGCCGTGAACAGTTCGGTTGTCTCCTTGGGGCGCTTCCAGTAACCGGGGGTGACGTGCCGGGAGCGGGTGAGGATCTCGCCGACGGTGCCGGGCGGGACGTGCTCCCCCGTGGCCGGATCGGCGATCGCCACGTCGATCCCGGGGCGGGTGTTGCCCGCCGAGCGCAGGAGCGTCGTGCCGGGCCCCTCCAGGGCGTGGTCCTCGGGCAGCAGCCGGGTCACGGAGCCGGCGGACTCGGTCTGCCCGTACTTCTGCATGAAGCGGCAGCCGAACACCTCCATGGAGCGCCGCAGCAGGGCGGGGGTGATGGGCGAGGCCCCGTAGACGATGGTGTGCAGCGCGGAGAAGTCGTGCTTGCGCACGTCAGGGAGCGCCGTGAGCAGGTGGAGCACGGCGGGCACGAAGAAGGAGTGCGTGACGCGGTGGCGCTCCAACAGCTCGATGATCTTGTGCGGTTCGAGGTCGGGCAGCGCCACCGAACGGGCCCCGGTGCACAGCGCGAGGATCAGCCAGCCGGTGCCCGCGATGTGGAACACGGGCATCGCGTAGAGGCCGACGGACTCCTGCGACCAGCCCGCCTCGGCGAGCTGTTCCTCGTCGGCGCTGACGTTGCCCAAGGTCAGCTGGACGCCCTTGGGCAGTCCGGTGGTGCCGGAGGTGTAGAGCTGGAGGAAGACGGTGTCCTGCGCGCCGCCGCCCGGGTCGGCCGCGGGCCTGGCCCGCAGCCACGGTTCGTAGGCGTACTCGTCCGGGCCCGCCGCGCCGTCCGTGACCAGCGGGATGCCGGACAGGGCGGTACGCACGGCGCGGGCGCCCGGCAGGAACTCGGCCTGGGCGAGGATCGCGCCCAGCTCGGCGTCCTCGGCGACGGCCGTCAACTCGCGTTCGCTGAGCCGCCAGTTGAGCGGCGTCGCCACGAGGCCGGCCTTGGCACACGCCACCAGCAGCTCGGCGGACAGCAGCCCCGGCCGCACCAGATAGCCCACGTGCGTACCGGCCTCGAGACCGGCGGCGAGCAGGGCCTGGGCGGCGCGGTTGCTGCGTGCGTCGAGCCCGGACCAGGTGAGGGTCCGCTCTCCTTCCACCAGGGCCACCGCGTCGGGGCGTTCGGCGGCGTGCCGGCGTACGGCGTCAGGCAGGTACGGGCCCATGGGGTCCCTTCCGTCCGGGTTCCTCGACGACTTGCGGGGCCGCGTTCTCAGACCAGTTCGAGCACCGTCGCGTTGGCCATGCCGCCGCCCTCGCACATGGATTGCAGGCCGTAGCGGATGCCGTTGTCCTTCATGTGGTGCACCAGCGTGGTCATGAGGCGGGCGCCGGAGCCGCCGAGCGGGTGGCCGAGGGCCATGGCGCCGCCGTTGGGGTTCAGGCGGGCGTAGTCGGCGCCGGTCTGGCGCTGCCAGCCGAGGGAGACGGAGGCGAAGGCCTCGTTGATCTCGTACGCGCCGATCTCGTCGAGCGAGAGGCCCGAGCGTTGCAACACCTTGGCGGTGGCCGGGATCGGGCCCTTGAGCATGGTGATCGGATCGACGCCGGTGACGGTTCCGGTGTGGAAGCGGGCCAGCGGCGTCCAGCCGTTGCGGGCGGCCACCTCGGAGGTGGTGACGAGCAGGGCGGCGGCGCCGTCGGAGATCTGCGAGGCGTTGCCCGCGGAGATGACGCCGTCCTCCTTGAACGGTGTCTTCAGGCCGGCCAGCTTCTCGACCGTGGTGCCGCGCCGTACGCCCTCGTCGGTGTCGAAGAGGGTGCCGTCGGCGAGGGGGACCGGGGTGATCTGGTTCTTGAAGCGGCCCTCGTCGATGGCGCGGGCGGCCTTCTCGTGCGAGTCGGCGGCGTGCTGGTCGAGTTCGGTGCGCGTGAGCCCGAACTCCTCGGCGATCATCTCGGCGCCGACGCCCTGGTTGAAGACGACGTGGTCGTAGCGCTCGCCGACAAGCGGGCCGAACGGCTTGCCGGCCGCGCCGCCCGCCCGCGAGGAGCCCATCGGCACGCGGGACATCGACTCGACGCCGCCCGCGATGGCGATGTCGTACTGCCCGGCGATGACCCCGGCGGCCGCCTGGTGGACGGACTGCTGCGAGGAGCCGCACTGCCGGTCGATGGTCAGGCCCGGCACGGACTCGGGCCAGCCCGCGGCGAGCACCGCAAAGCGACCGACGCCGCCGGCCTGCTCGCCGACCTGGGACACACAGCCCCAGATGACGTCGTCGACGGTGGCCGGGTCGAGGCGGTTGCGCTCGGCGAGGGCCTTCAGGACGTGGGCGGAGAGGTCGACGGGGTGGATGCCGGAGAGCGCGCCGCCCGGCTTGCCCTTGCCGACGGGGGTGCGTAGGGCATCGACGATGACTGCGTCACGCATGGGAACTCCTCAACGTGGTGGCGGGGTGGACGCGGTTGGTTCGTGGCCTACTTGGGGGCCATGCGGATCGCGCCGTCGAGGCGGATGGTCTCGCCGTTGAGCATCGGGTTGGTGACGATCGAGTCGACCATGTGCGCGTACTCGGCGGGCTGCCCGAGGCGGGCCGGGTGCGGGACCTGGGCGCCGAGCGAGTCCTTGGCCTCCTGCGGAAGCCGGCCGAGCAGCGGGGTCTCGAAGAGTCCGGGCGCGACGGTCATCACGCGGATGTTCATGCGCGCGAGGTCGCGGGCGATCGGCAGGGTCATGCCGACGATGCCGCCCTTGGACGCCGAGTACGCGCACTGGCCGATCTGCCCGTCGAACGCGGCCACGGAGGCGGTGTTGACGATGACGCCGCGCTCGCCCTCGACCGGTTCGTTGCCGGTCATGGCCTGGGCGGCGAGGCGGATGACGTTGAAGGTGCCGATCAGGTTGATCTCGACGACCTTGCGGAAGGTGTCGAGGACGTACGGGCCCTCCTTGCCGACGGTGCGCCCGGCGGAGCCGATGCCCGCGCAGTTCACGGCGACCCGCAGCGGGGCGAGCGCGACGGCGGCCTCGACGGCGGCGGTGGCGTCGGCCTCGCTGGTGACATCACCGGCGACGAAGGTGGCGCCGAGCTCCTTGGCCACGTTCTCGCCGTCGGAGGTGGGCAGGTCGAAGATGACGACCTTGGCGCCCGTGGCGGCGAGCCGCTCGGCGGTGGCACGGCCGAGGCCGGAGGCGCCACCGGTGATCAGGGCGGAGGACTGGGCGTCGAGCTGCATGGCAGGTCCCTTCTGGGGGCCGGGGTGGGAGGGGGTCAGAGGCCGAGCGACTTGGCGATGATGGTCTTCATGACCTCGTTGGTGCCGCCGTAGATCCGCGAGACGCGGGTGTCGGCGTACAGGCGGGCGATCGGGTACTCGGTGACGTAGCCGTAACCGCCGTGCAGCTGGAGGCACTTGTCGATGACGCGGCCCGCGACCTCGGTGCAGAACAGCTTGGCCTTGGCGGCGTCGGCGACGGACAGCTCGCCCTCGTCGTGCAGTTCGAGCGCCCGGTCGGCCATCAGCTGCGCGGCCTCGACCTCGGTGGCGCACTCGGCGAGCACGAACTTGGTGTTCTGGAAGTGGGCGACGGGCTTGCCGAAGACCGTGCGCTCCTTCACGTAGTCGGTGGCGAAGCGCAGCGCCGCGGCGGCCGTGCCCGAGCCGCCGAGGGCGATCATCAGGCGTTCCTGGGCGAGGTTGTGGGACAGGTAGGAGAAGCCCTTGCCCTCCTCCCCCAGCAGGTTCTCGGCGGGCACCTTGACATCGACGAAGGCGAGTTCGGCGGTGTCGGAGGCCTTGAGGCCGATCTTCTGGAGCTTGCGGCCGACGGAGAAGCCCTCGCTCGCCGACTCCACGACGAGGATGGACAGGCCGCCGCGGCGGTCCTCGGGGTCGTAGGGCGCGGTGCGGGCGACGACGAGGACCAGGTCGGCGAGGGCGCCGCCGGTGATGAAGGTCTTGGCGCCGTTGAGGACGTAGTGCGTGCCGTCGGCGGAGCGTTCGGCCTTCGTCTGGATGTTGGCGAGGTCGGAGCCGGTGCCGGGCTCGGTCATCGCGATGGCCGTCATGAGGTCGCCGGAGACGAAGCCGGGCAGCCAGCGCTCCTTCTGCTCCTGCGTGGCGTACCGCATCAGGTACGGCAGGATCAGGTTCGAGTGCACCGAGTAGTTGCCGAAGGTGACTCCGGCGCGGGTCGTCTCCTCGACGGCCACCGCCGCGAACTTCAGGCTGGCCTCGCCCGCGCCGCCGAACTCCTCGGGCACCTGGATGCCCAGCACGCCCAGCTCGCCGAGCCTTCGGTAGAAGTCGCGCGGCGGGTGCCCCTGTTCCTCCCACTCCTGGTGGACGGGGGTGACTTCCTTGGCGATGAAGTCCCGCAGCATCCGGCGGAACGCCTCATGGTCCTCGTTGAACAGCGTACGGCGCACAACGGCCCCTTCTGCCTGTGTAGAACGATCGTTAAATTACGTCGGTGTGCCGGGCCCTGACAACCCTTGCGCGGGTCACCGGGGAGCGGGCACGTGGAGCAGCGCCTCCTGGGTGACGGAGGCGACCAACTCCCCTTCCCTGCTCCAGAATTCGCCGTGCGCCAGGGTCCGCCCGTCGCCCGCCACGACGCTGTGGCACGCGAACAGCAGCCACGCGTCGGTGCGCACCGGCCGGTGGAACCACATGGCGTGGTCGAGGGAGGCGAGCGAGATGCCGCGGGGGCGCGGCTCCCCGTAGGCCACCAGCGCGGTGGGGGCGAGCGGGGCGTCGCAGATGTAGGCGAGGACGCAGGCGTGCGGGCCGGGCTCTTCGGGCATGGCGCCGGTCGTGCGCATCCAGGCGTAGCGGTCGATGCGGCCGGCCTCCGGGTCCCGCTCCAGCGGCACCTCGCGGTACTCGACGGAGGTGCTCAGGGGATGATCCTGCGGCCGGTGCGCCCAGCCGTTGCCCAGGCCCTCGGGTCCTGGCACGTCGGGCATGCCGGGCTGGCGCCAACTGCCGCCGGGTTGCGGCTGCTTGAACGAGACGCTCATGGTGAGCGACTCCTTGCCGTCTTGGAACGCGGTGACCTGGCGCATCGAGTAGCTGCGACCGTCGCGGACGACCTCGGGCTCGTAGCGTACGGGCTGCTGCGGCGACAGGGCACGCAGGAAGTACGCGTGCAGCGAGTGCACGACCCGGTCGTCGTCCACGGTGCGGTGCGCCGCGTCCAGGGCCTGGGCGAGAACGGCGCCGCCGTAACTGCGGGCGGTCGCGCGGCCGGAGTGGCAGTAGCCCTCGAAGGCGCCGTCGTGGGCCGGCTCGACCCGGATGTGCCGTCCCTGGCCGAGTTCGCCGAGAGGGACGGCGGGCCGCGCGCCGCCGTCGTCCGGGGCCCGCTCGGCTGTCGCCTCGTCGACCATGCCGCCGCTCACGTGTGCGCCCCTCCCGTCCCCTCGGCGGCCGCGTACCGCTGCCGCAGGTCCGTCTTGAGGATCTTCCCGGCGGCCGAGACCGGCAGGGAATCCAGGAAGTGGATTTCCCGAAGCCGCTGGTACGGGGCGACGTGCTCGGCCACGAACGCCATGAGCTTCTCGGCGAGTTCGGGCCCCGCCGGGTGCCCGGAGCGCGGCACGACGTAGGCGACGGGAATCTCGCCGACCTGCGCCCTCGGCGCGCCGATGACGCTGGCGCCGGCGACGGCGGGGTGCCGGTGCAGCAGGTCCTCTAGGGGCGTCGGATAGACGTTGTACCCCTTGTAGATCAGCATGTCCTTGGCCCGCCCGACCAGGTACAGCCAGCCGTCCTCGTCGACGCGTCCCAGGTCGCCGGTGCGCAGCCAGCCGTCCCGGAACTGCTCGGCCGTCAGGTCGGGGTGGCCCTGGTAGCCGTCGGTGATCTGTGGTCCGCGCGCCCACACCTCGCCGGTCTCGCCGACGGGCAGGGCGGGGCCGCAGCCCAGGTCCCTGATCTCGACCTCGGTGTCGAAAACGGGCGCGCCGACGCTGCCCTCGGGCACCGGGTTGTCGTCCACCAGCGGGTGCGCGGCGAGCGCCATGGTGGCCTCGGTGAGCCCGTATCCCTCGACGATGGTGGCGTTCGGGAAGAGCGCG
The DNA here is from genome assembly GCF_044453445.1 of Streptomyces sp. NPDC051684. Taxonomy (NCBI): domain Bacteria; kingdom Bacillati; phylum Actinomycetota; class Actinomycetes; order Kitasatosporales; family Streptomycetaceae; genus Streptomyces; species Streptomyces sp. NPDC051684. The sequence continues at coordinate 65,881 of NZ_JBITCS010000026.1, forward strand.
GCGAGGCGGCGCATGGTGTCCGTGTCGACGGGCGCGGCACCGGAGTTGACGCTGCGCACCGAGGACAGGTCGAGCTCCTCCACGCCGGGCAGCGCCAACAGGGCGTGGAAGAGGGCGGGCGAGCCGGGCACGGTCGTGACGCCGTGCTCCTCGATGAGCCGTGCGAAGCGGCGGGGTTCGAAGCGGCCCGCCATCACGACGGCGCTGGCCACGGCGACGCTGACGGACTGGCCGACCAGGCCCATGGCGTGGAAGAGCGGGGCGAGCGCCACGGCGGTGGAGGCGCCCAGGTCCATCGTGTGCGCGGTCCGCGCCGCGGGCACGGAGTCGAGCGCCACGCGGCCCGCGTCGTCGGTGACGGGCACGGCGGCGCCGCGCCAGCAGGCCATTTGCAGAGCGTTGGCGAGGACGTTGCGGTGCAGCACGCGGACCGCCTTGGAGCGCCCCGTGGTGCCTCCGGTGAAGGCCAGGTGCGCCAGATCGCCGCCGCTGACGTCCGCCCGCTCCCCCGGCTCGGTGGCCAGCAGGTCATCGAGCGGTACGCCGCCGGGTTCGGCGTCTTCGTCGGCGGTGGGCGCGGTGGCCGTGGCCGGGACGAGGGCGGTCAGGCGGATGCCCGGCGCGGCGGCCTTGGTGAGCGCGGGTGCGGTGGCCGGATGGGTGAGCGCGGCGACCGCGCCCGCCTCGTCGAGCTGCTCGCGCAGCGCCGTGGGCGGCAGGGAGGGGTTGAGGGGGACGACGACCGCACCGGCCAGCAGGATGGCGTAGTACGAGACGGTGAACCAGGCCGAGTTGGGCTGGTGCAGCGCGACGGCGTCGCCCGCGCCGACGCCCCGTGCGCGCAGTCCGGCGGCGAGCCGCAGCGCGGTGTCGTACAGCTCGCGGTAGGTGAACGTGAGGTCGCCGTCGCGCAGGGCGGTGCGGTCGGGGTGGCGGTGGGCGGTTCCGGCGAGCAGGTCGCCGACGGCGGCGTCCGGGTAACGGAGGCTCTGGGGCATGCCCGGGGGCACGTAGCGCGTCGTCAACCGACGATTCCCTTCTCGCGGAGTGTGTCGATGTCGGCGGGGCCGAGCCCGGCCAGCGTGGTGAGGACCTCCGTGGTGTCGGCGCCGACGCACGGGGCGGGGGCGGGTTCGCCGGGAGGTGTGGTGGTGAAGCGCGGGGCGGGCGAGGGTTCGGGGCCACCGTGGGGGCCTCGCCGATAGGTCGATCGGGCGGTGTTGTGGGGGTGCTCGGGCGCCTCGTTGAGCGACAGGACCGGGGACACGCAGGCACCCTCTCCGTTGAAGGCGTGGGCCCAGTCGTCACGGGTGCGTGCGGCGAAGAGGCGCGCCAACTCGCCCTTCATCGCGGCCCAGTTGGCGCGGTCGTGCTGGCGCGCGAAGCGTTCGTCGCCTTCGAGGCCGAGGACGCGCAGCAGCGCCGCGTAGAACTGCGGCTCGATGGCGCCGACGGCGACGTGCCGGTCGTCGGCGCAGCGGTACACGGCGTAGAAGGGGGCGCCGCCGTCGAGCATGTTCGCGCCGCGCCGGTCCTGCCAGCCGCCCTTGGCCAGGAACCCATAGGTCATGGCGAGCAGCAGTGCGGTGCCGTCGGTCATGGCGGCGTCGACGACCTGCCCTTCGCCGCTGGTGCGGGCGTGCAACAGCGCGCTGACGAGACCGAGCGCGAGCAGCATGCCGCCCCCGCCGAAGTCGCCCACCAGGTTGAGCGGCGGCACGGGATCGCCACCGGCGGGCCCGATGACGTGCAAGGCCCCGGCCACGGCAATGTAGTTGATGTCGTGTCCCGGCTCCTGGGCGAGCGGGCCGTCCTGGCCCCAGCCCGTCATCCGCCCGTAGACGAGCTTCGGGTTCGCGGCGAGCAGGACGTCGGGGCCGAGGCCGAGCCGTTCGGCGACGCCGGGCCGGAACCCTTCGATGACGGCGTCCGAACGAGCGATCAACTCCCGTACGACGGCGGCGCCTTCGGCGTCCTTGAGGTTCACGGCGACCGAGCTGCGGCCACGCAGGATGACGGGGTGGGGGCTGTCCTTGCCGGCCTCGGCCGGGCGGTCGACGCGGATGACCTCGGCGCCGAGGTCGGCGAGCAGCATCCCGCAGAACGGGGCGGGCCCGATGCCGCCCAGCTCCACGATCCGGATCCCTGCGAGCGGCCCGGCGCTCACCGGCCGGTCCAGCGCGGGGCGCGCTTCTCGGCGAATGCCCGGGCGCCTTCCCGTGCGTCCTCGGACTGCATCACCGGGCCCGCGAGGTCCCGCATGCGCTGCCACTCCTCTTCGGCGGACCAGTTCGGCGCGTTCGCGACGATCTCCTTGGTGGCGCGGACCGCAAGGGGGCCGTTGGCGGCGACGGCGCGGGCGAGCGCGAGTGCGCCGTCGAGGGCGGCGCCGGGTTCGGTGACCCGGTTGACGAGACCGTAGGTGTGGGCGCGTGCGGCGTCGAGGAAGTCGCCGGTCAGGGCGATCTCCAGGGCGATGGAGTAGGGGATGCGGCGCGGCAGCCGCAGCAGCCCGCCCGCGGCGGCGACGAGCCCCCGCTTGACCTCGGGTATCCCGAACTTGGCGTCGTGCGCCGCCACGACCATGTCGCAGGCGAGCGCGATCTCGCAGCCGCCTGCCAGGGCGTATCCCTCGACGGCGGCGATGACCGGCTTGCGCGGCGGCGCCTCGGTGATGCCGGCGAGGCCGCGCCCCTCGATGGTGGGGGTCTCGCCCGCGAGGAACGCCTTGAGGTCCATCCCGGAGCAGAAGCTGCCGCCCGCGCCCGTGATGATGCCGACCACTTGGCCGTCCCTGCGGTCGAGTTCGTCGAGCGCGGCGGCGACGCCTTCGGCGACCACACGGTTGACCGCGTTGCGGGCCTCGGGCCGGTTGAGCGTGATGACGGTGATCCCGTCGGCGCGGAATTCGCTGAGCACGGCGTCGGTCATGGCGTGGCTCCCGGAGTGGGTCGCGGACTGCGTACGCTGCGACGGAGCGACCGACGACCGCTCCGCCCGGCACGGCTCGGCCCTCACCCACCCCGCATTGAACAATCGTTAAGCTACGAGGGTGGGTGCCGGGCTGTCCAGACCCGTGATCAATTCCGGGGTACGGCAGGGGCGTTCACGAAGGGAGTCATGCAGAGAGTCAGGCATGAGGCCACACAGGGAGCCACTCATGCCTCTGATGACGCGTCAGCGGCGCGTGACGAGGACCGGGCAGTCCGCGTGGTGCAGCAGCGCCTGGCTGACCGAGCCGAGCAGCAGCCCCTGGAAGCCGCCCCGACCGCGCGCGCCGACCACGAGGAGGCTCGCCTCCTGCGACGTCTCGATCAGGCTCGGGCGCACCCGGCCGTGGATGGAGCGCGCCTCCACCTCGACGTCGGGGTGTCGACCCCGGCCGGCGGCCAGCGCCCCGGACAACGTCGCCTCACTGTCCTCGCGCAGCTTGTCCGTATCGAACCAGAGCGGGGCGGGCGCTCCAGGACCCGCGGGTCCCGTGCCGCTCCAGGTGTTCCACACGTGCACGGCCAGCAGGCCCGTCCCGCGGCGCGCGGCCTCGTCGAAGGCCTCCTCGACCGCCGCCTTCGCGGCGTCCGAGCCGTCGACGGCGACCGCCACGGGGCCTTCCGGCCGCTCCCGGCCGCGTACGACGAGGACCGGGCAGTCCGCGTGGGCGGCGAGGTGCACGGCGACCGAGCCGATCAGCAGGCCGGAGAAGGCGCCCAGGCCGCGGCTGCCGACGACGACCAGGTCGGCGTCGCGCGAACGGGTGGCCAGGACGGTGAGCGCCTCGCCGGTGACGACCTCGCCCTCGACGGGGGCGAGGTCCGGCTCCTCGGCCCTGACCCGCTCGACCGCCGTCGCCACGGTCTCCTCGGCCCGCCGGCGCAGGGCCGGCTCGGCGGTGTCCCCGGCCGCCGAGGCGTGCCGGAGCTTCAGCATCGGCCAGGTGAAGGCGCTCACGACGCGCACGCCGAGCCCGCGCCGGCGCGCCTCGTGCGCGGCGACCGCGACCGCCTCCAGGCTCGACTCCGACCCGTCGGCCCCGACCAGCACGTGGCCCGCCATGTGCGCTCCCTCGTCCGCTCTACCGTCTGTCTGCGTGGCCCCCGCTCCGCTCTCCAGACTGACCCGCCGAGCGGCCCTTCGCACGGCGGGGCGGACGCGGACCCGCCGTCCGCGCGACCCGGCCCACCCCTGCTACCGGTGCCGCTCGCTCACTCGTGGTCCTCGACGCGGATGTCGCCCGCCCGCGTCGGCACCGCGTCCAGCTCCGCCAGGGTCGCCGCGTCGAGGGCGAGCGCGCCCGCCGCGACGTTCGCCGCGAGGTGGTCGGCGTTGGCGGTGCCCGGGATCAGCAGGACGTTCGGGGCGTGGTGCAGCAGCCAGGCCAGGCCGACCTGGGCCGGTGTCGCGCCCAGCGCCTCGGCGGCCGTGGTGACGGCGGGCTCGTCGGTGACCTTGGGCATGCCGGGGAAGGCGCTGCCCAGCGGGAAGTAGGGCACCCAGGCGATGTCCTCGGCGACACAGAGGCTCAGCATCTCCTCGTCGTCGCGGGCCACGAGGCTGTACGCGTTCTGCACGCAGGCGATCCCGGCGGGCAGGCCCCGGCGCAGTTCGTCGAGGCCGATGTTGCTGAGCCCGATCGCGCCGATCTTGCCCTCGTCGCGCAGAGCCGTCATCACGGCGAGCTGGTCGTCGATGTCGACGACCTGGTCGCCCTCGGCCCGCAGTCCGGGGCCGGTCTCGGCGCGGCGCAGGTTGACCAGCGGGACCTGGTCGACGCCGAGGCTCTTGAGGTTGTCCTCGACGCCGGCCCGCAGTTCCTCGGGCCGCTGGGCGAGCCGCAGCGGCAGCGGGCCGCCGGAGTCGGGGGTGGCGCCGACCTTGCTGACGACGAGGACGTCGTCCTCGGGGCGCAGCGCCTCGCGGATGACCTCGTTGGAGAAGCCGTGCCCGTAGAACTGGGCGGTGTCGATGTGGTCGACGCCCAGCTCGACGGCGCGGCGCAGCAGCGCGACGGCCGTGGCGCGGTCCGGGTCCAGGCGGGGCAGTTGCATCGCGCCGAATCCGACGCGCGAGACGTCCCGGCCGAGGAGCCGGCCTGTGCCGCCGGGACGCGGGGTGCCGTGCGCGGTGACCGCGGCGGACGAAGAGGAGGAATCAGCAGAAGAAGCAGAAGAAGACGCGGAAGAGGTCATGGGAATCCCACCTCGTGCGAAGATAGAGGAAACGGAGGAACCTCCGTTACGTCGAAGGTAGCACAACCGGAGGAGCCTCCGCTTTGCCTGCGTCCACATCCGACCAGAACCCGGCGCCCAGCGGGGGCAAGGCCGACCGCCCCGCCCGCGCGGACGCGCGCCGCAACCGGGAACGACTCCTCGCCGCCGCACGCACGGCCTTCACCCGGGACGACACGACGGTGGCCCTGGAGGCGATCGCCCGCGAGGCGGGGGTCGGCATCGGCACCCTCTACCGGCACTTCCCCACACGCGAGGCCCTCGTCGAGGCCGTCTACTCCGCCGAGCTGGACGCCGTGACCTCCGCCGTCGAGCCCCTGCTCGGCGAGCTGCCACCGCACGAGGCGCTGCGCGCGTGGCTCGATCGGTACGCGGACCTCGTCACGGCCAAGCGCGCGATGGCCGGCAGCCTCACCCTCGCCCCGGCCTCCGGGCGCGGCATCACGGCGAACACCCGCGAGCGCCTGACCGCCTCGGTCGCCGCGTTCCTCGACGCCGGGGTACGCACCGGCACGCTGCGCGGCGACGTGCCCGCCGACGACGTGATCACCATGCTGCTCGGCGTGTTCCTGTCGACGACGACGGGCGACCGGGGGGACCGTGTCCGCCCCCTGCTCGACCTGGTGGTGGACGCGCTGCGCTCGCGCGAGGCGTCGGCGTAGCCGCGGCCCGCAGCGGCGTGGCCGATCAGCACCGCCCCCGTCCCCGTCACACGTTTCACTCCGGACACGTCGGCAAGACACCCCACAGACCATGATCACTGCGTGGGGAGGCCAGATGCGGACAGTCGGTCACAGCGCCGGCCGCGACGACAACACGGACCCCGGGGCGGGTGGTTCGCGACGGCGGGCGCTGCTCGCCGCGGGAGTCACGTCCGCCGCCGCGCTCGTCGGCGGATGCGGCACGTCCGGGGCCGACGACCGGCCCTCCCGTACCGAGAAGGCCGCGCGCGGCTCCTCGAAGCCGTCCCGCTCGCCCTCGCCCAGCCCCACCCGCCACCGGCCCGAACTGCCGCGCGGCGGGCGCCGGTTGTTCCCCGAGCACCGGCTCGTCGGCTACTGCGGGCTGCCGGGCGCGACGGCGCTCGGCCGGCTCGGCACGGGTGGCCTCGACGACCGGGTCACGGAGCTCGAACGGCGCGGGCGCGCGTACGCCGACGGCCGCCGCGTACTGCCGGTCCTGGAGCTCCTCGCCAGTGTCGCCAACCCCGGCGCGGGCCCCGACGGCACGTATCGCACGCGCACCCCCGACGCGACGATCCGCACGTTCCACGAGGCCGCGCGCCGGCACAAGGCGCTGCTGCTCCTCAACATCCAGCCCGGCCGCGCGGACGCCCTCGACGAGGTGAAGGCACTGGAGAAGTGGCTCGTCCGGCCGGACGTGGGCGTCGCCCTCGACCCCGAGTGGGAGATGGCTTCCGGCCAGATCCCCGGCGACACCTACGGACACACCAGCGGCCCCGAACTCACCCGCATCGCCGACCACCTCGCCGCACTGGTGAAGGACCACGACCTGCCGGAGAAGCCGTTCGTCTACCACCAGGTCGCCGAGTCGGTCGTGCACGACGAAGGATCGCTCGACGTCCCCGAGGGCGTGGCCGTCATCAAGAGCGCCGACGGCATAGGCAGCCCCCAGCTCAAACGGCACACCTGGGACCGCCTGGTCGACCGGATGCCCGACGGACTCCGCACCGGATTCAAGCTGTTCTTCCAGGAGGACACCGAGGGCGGCACCGACCTGATGACCCCCGACCAGGTCCTCGGCCTGCGACCGCGCCCGTCGTACGTGATGTACGAGTGAGGCCGGGCGCCGGTGTGCGGCCCTACACGCGATCAGCGTTCTCGGTCGACTCCCGGAAGCGCGCGGCCAGTTCGCTGCGGGAGCGGATGCCGAGCTTGGAGTAGACGTGTGTCAGGTGGTACTGGACCGTCTTGACCGAGATGAACAGTTCCAGCGCCGCCTGCTGGTTGGTGGCTCCGGCGGCGACCACCTTCGCCACGGCGCGCTCCTGCGGCGTGAGCCGCGCCAGATTCGCGGCGGCCCGCCCGGACGTCAGCCCTCCGGCCCGGAGTTCGCGCTCGCACCGCTCGACGTAGGTGCGGGCGCCCAGCGTGGCGTAGGCGTCCCGCGCGTTCCTCAGGACGGTGTCGGCCTCGCGGCGCTTGCCGACCCGGCGCAGGGTCTGGCCGTACGCGAAGTTCACCCGGGCCCGGTCGTACGGCAGCGGCAGCCCGTCGAGCCGTGTCAGGGCCCGGTCGAACTGGGCGCGGGCCGCGTCGATGTCGCCGCGCGCCGCGGTCAGCCGGCCGCGCGCGAGGCCGAGCCGGGCCTGCGCGGAGCGCTGCCCGCGCGCGTCGGCGCACTGTTCGTGCGGGCGCAGGAAACGGTCGGCCTCGTCGAGCCGGCCCGTCATGACCAGGGCGTTGGCGTAGACGTCGGGCCACGGCCAGAAGCCGGGTTCGTCGACGGAGCCCCGGGGGTCGAGCTGGACGAGCGGTGTCAGCGCCTCGACAACCCGCTCGTACTCGCCGCGCGACTCCGCGACCTGGGCGCGGGCCAGACACGAGGGCACCAGCATGCAGGCGTACGGGTGGACGTCGGCCAAGGCCGCGCCCACGTGGTGGTCTGCCGCCTCGGCGTCCCCGCGCAGGGCGTGGATCTGGGCGGCGGTCCAGTGCACCAGCGGGCGTACGAGTTCGATGCGTACGACGCTGAGGCGTTCGGCCGCGCGCTGCGCCGTCTCCAGTGCCTCCGGCCAGGCGCCGAGGGCGAACTGGGTGCGGGCGAGCCAGCCCTGCGCCCACAGGGAGATGCGGGTCGATCCCATCCGGTAGCCGGTGGGGACGGCCGCCTCCAGCCTGCGGCGGGCGGACTCGGGGGTGTCGGTCGCGAAGTCGACCCAGCCCAGGCCGAGTTGGAAGCGCTGCGGCTGGGCGCCCACCGGGTGGCCCGCGGCGGCCTCCTCGTAGGCGGCCGCGGCCTCGGCGTGCCGCCCCGTCATCGCCAGGCCCAGGCCGAGCACGGCCTCGGACTCGATGCCGGACGGGTCGTCCGCCTGCGCCAGGCCGACGGCGCGCCGCGCCCAGGTGACCAGCTCCTCCCCGTCCCAGCGGGCGAGGGCGTGCAGGACGCGCCGCTGGCTGATCCGCGCCATCAGCTCGGGGTTGCGCGTGGCGTCGCAGTGCGCCTCGGCGGCATCCAGGAGCGTCTCGGCCTCGGCGGGGCGGCCGCGCATGATGGCGAGGTAGCCGAGCACCGTGTCGCGCAGGGCGCTCGCGGGGAAGCTCTCCAGCTCCGGGGCGAACATGGCGGCCTGGGGGATGTCCCCCGCCCCGATCATGGCGTCGACGGCGCGCAGCAGCCGGTCCTCCCGGCTCGCCCGCCCGGTGCTGAGCCGACCGGCGCGCACGAGGGTGTCCGCCACTGCGGACCACTCCCCCGCGCTGGCCCGCTGCGTCGCGTACCGGTCGAGTTCGTCGGCGAGTGCCTCGTCGGGGGCGGCGAGGGCGGAGACCTGGTGGAGCAGGGCGCGGCCCGTGTCCTGGACCAGTCCGGCGGCCCGCCGGTGCAGGGCGGCCCGGTCCGTCAGGCCGATGCCGGTGCGGACGGCGGCGCGTACGAGCGGGTGGGAGAAGGTGAGTTGGGCGCGTCCGGGGTCGACGGCGGCGGTGAGCAGTCCGGCGGCGCAGGCCTCGTCGACGGCTGGCAGCGGGTCGTCGGTCAGCGCGGCGAGCGCCGCCGCCTCGCTCAGGGACGCCTCGTCGCCGAGCACCGCGCAGGCCTCGACGAGGCGGCGGGCGGCCGGTCCGCACCGGTCGAGACGGTGGCGCACGGCGTCGGCGCCGCGGGCCGGCGCGGGCAGTTCGGGGCGCCAGTCGCGCCAGGTGCCACGGGGCAGTTCGGCGAGGAGCCGGGAGATGTGCCGGGGATTTCCGCGGGTGCGCTCGCACAGGTGCCGGGCGGCCGGGAGTTCCAGGGTGATGCCGTGTGCCTCGCGTGCGAGGGCGCGGGCGTCGTGGGGGTCGAGCGGGCCGAGCCGGAGGGTGGCTCCCTCGCAGCCGTCGAGGAACGCGCGGGTGCGCAGCAGGGCGGCGGGCGGCGCTTCCGACTCCGGCCCGAGTTCGTCGGGGCGGTCCCGTGCGAGGAGCACGACCAGGACGCGCTCGTCGGACATCCTGCGCAGCGCCGAGCCGACCGCGCGCAGGCTCTCCACGTCGGCCCAGTGCGCGTCGTCGACGACCATCACAACCGGGTCGCGCTCCTGCCGGGCCGCCCACTGCCGGTGCAGCAGCTCCGCCACGTCCAGCACGGCGCCCGCGTCCCGCGGATCGGGCAGGGTGGCGCCGAGCGCACGGGCGAGCTGGCGGGCGAGCCCGAAGGCCGCCTCGCACTCCCACGGGACACCGGAGACGCACACCGTACGAATCCGGGAGCCCGCGGCGCGGTAGGTGTCCAGCGCGTGCTGGACCAGGGCGGTCTTGCCGATCCCCGCGGGTCCTTCGACGAGCAGCAGTCCGGGGCGCCCGGCGCCTGCCGCGGTGAGCGCTCGGGTCAGTGCCGCGGCCTCGGCGGTGCGTCCGACGAGGCCGCGCCGCGGTTCAGGGCGCCCGTCCATGGTCGAGCACGCTAGCAGGGGGCCTCGATCACCCAAGGTCGCCGCCCGCCACCGGCAGCACACTGCCGGTGATGTACGAGGCCTCGTCCGAGGCGAGGAAGCAGAGGGCGGCGGCCTGCTCGTCGAGGGTGCCGTAGCGCCCCAGCGGGCTGTGGGCGAGGGTCTGGTCGATATGCGCCCGGAACCAGGCCCGCTCCCGCTCGGTGCGGTGTTCCGGGGTGCCGCGCGAGACTCTGCGGGGCGGGGCGTCGGTGCCGCCCGGCGCGGTGGCCACCACGCGGACGCCGGCCTCGGCGTACTCCAGGGCCAGCGAGGCGGTGAGGGCGTTGATGCCGCCCTTGGCCGCGGAGTACGGGATGCGGTGGATGCCGCGGGTGGCGGCCGACGACACGTTCACGATGACACCGTGTCCCTGAGCCGTCATGCCGGGCAGGGCGGCGCGGCAGGAGTACAGGGTCGTCATCAGGGAGCGGGTGATCTCCGCCTGGATCTCGGGGGCGGTGAACTCGGTGAACGGCTTGAAGTTGATCGCGCCGCCGACGTTGTTCACCAACACGTCGACACCGCCGAGGAGTTGACCCGCTTCCGTCAGGGCGGTGTGCGCGCCGTCGTAGCTCTCCAGATCGGCGAGGACGGCGTGCGCCTTCAGCTCGTCGGCGGCCTCACGCACGGTGTCGGCGCGGTCGACGAGCACGACGTCGGCTCCCTCGGCGACGAGGCGGCGGGCCACGGCGAGCCCGATTCCCTGGCCGGCCCCGGTGACCACGGCGCGCTTCCCGGCGAACCGCCCCGCGTGCACGGTGTCGACGCTCATGCCGCGGCCCCCGCGGTGACGCGGGCGGTGGCCGGGGTGAACTTCTCGTAGTGGAAGCTCGCCGGAGTGACACCGAGCGCGTCGATGTGTCCGCGCACGGCCTCGACCATGGCGGGCGGGCCGCACAGATACACGTCGGCGGCGCCGTCGTGCAGGGTCGCCGCGTCCATCAGGCCGGTCACGAAGCCCTTGGTGCGGGCGGTGGAGGCGGCGTCGGCGACGCAGTGGTCGAAGGTGAACCCGGGGATCACCTCGGCGTAGTCCGCCAGGGTGTCCAGGTGGACGAGGTCCTCGTCGGTGGTGACACCGTAGAGCAGGTGCACGGGGTGTCCGGCCGGGTGCTGCGCGAGGCGCTCCAGCATCGACAGGAGCGGCGCGAGTCCGGTCCCGCCTGCGAGCAGCAGGGCGGGGCGGGGCTGTTCGCGCAGGTAGAAGCTGCCCATGGGGCCGGTGCATGCGAGACGGTCGCCGACCCGGGCGCGTTCGCGGAGGTACTCGGACATGGCGCCGCCGTCGACGACGCGGACCAGGAAGGACAGTTGCCGCTGGTTCGGTCCCGAGCTGAAGGAGTACGAGCGGGTCTGGTCGGTGCCGGGCACGGCGATGTTGACGTACTGGCCGGGCAGGAAGTCGAGGGCGTCGCGGTCGTCGACGTCGAGGGTGAACTCGATGGTCGTGGCGGAGTGCCGTTTGAGGTCGGCGAGGGTGGCGGCGTGCGTGGCGGCCCCGGTCTTGGCGGCGGCCGAGGAGGCGGGGACGCTCAGCACGAGGTCGCTCTGCGGTGTCATCTGGCAGGGCAGGCAGTAGCCGGCGGCGGCCTCGTCGTCGGTGAGGGCCTCGTCGATGTAGTCCCCGCCGTCGTACCCCCCGGACTCGCACAGCGACTTGCAGGTGCCGCAGGCGCCGTCGCGGCAGTCGAGCGGGATGTTGATGCGGGCCTTGTAGGAGGCCTCGGCGACGGTCTCGTCGGGGCGGCACTCGATGAATCGGGTGATGCCGTCCTCGAAGTTCAGGGCGACCTGGAAGGACATGTGGCGGCTCATTTCGACGGCGCGGGAGGGAGTAGGAAGGGCGGGGGATCACACGTGGTAGATGTCGACGACGTGGTGCACGAAGTCGTTCTTCAGGACGACCTTCTTGCGGGCGATCAGCGGCTCGTCGCCCGAGACGTCGAGGGCGTAGTACGAGGTGCCGAAGTACGAGTCGGTGCTCTGGTAGCGGTAGTAGAGCGTGAACCAGTTGAACCGCACGTGCACCAGGTCGCCCTCGCGGCCCGTGACTTCGACGTTGGAGATGTTGTGGCCGGTGCGGGGCTCGGGCAGGCTCGTCGCGCTGGAGCGGTCGGTGCGGATACGGAAGACACGGTCCTCCAGGCCCGCCCGGGACGGGTAGTAGACGAGGGAGATCTCGGTCTGCGGGTCGCGGGTGAGTTCGTCGTCGTCCGCCCAGGCCGGCATCCAGAACTCGGCGTCGGGGCGGTAGCACGTGAGCCACTTCTCGAACTCGCGGTCGTCGAGGTACCGCGCCTCCCGGTACAGGAACTGGCGGATGTCCTCCAGCGTGAACTTCTCGACGGCGGTGCTCACTTGGCGTCCTCCAGGTCGAGCGCGGCGGTCAGGGTGTCGGCCCAGTAGCGGTGCTGGATCGGGTACAGGCCCTCGTCCTCGGTGCGCACACCACTGGCGAGGGGGTTGATGCCGATCTTCTTGGCCTCCTCGTCGGGCCCCTCGATCTGGTGCACGGCGCCGCGGCTGAGGTCGTTCCACGGCATGGACCCGGCGAGGTACGTCTTCTGGCAGGAGCGGAACTCCTCCAGGTCGTCGGGGGTGGCCATGCCGGTGGCGTTGAAGAAGTCCTCGTACTGGCGGATGCGCCGGGCCCGCTGCTCGGCCGGCTCGCCCTTGGGGGCGATGCAGTAGATGGTGACTTCCGTCTGGTCGACGGAGATCGGCCTGAAGTGCCGGATCTGGGAACTGAACTGGTCCATCAGGTACACGTTCGGGTACAGGCACAGATTGCGGGAGACACCGATCATCCAGTCGGCGCGCTCGGCGCCCACCTGCGCGGCGAGCTCCTCGCGCCGCTCGTACAGCGGCCGGTTGGCCGGGTCGAGCCACTGCGTCCACAGCAGCAGATGGCCGTGCTCGAAGGAGTAGAAGCCGCCGCGCTGCTTGGCCCAGCCGCCCGCGTCCATCGTCCTGGTGTCGTTCTCCGACTCACCGGAAGTGCGCCGGGCCTGGGTGGCGGCGTAGTTCCAGTGGGTGGCGGACACGTGATAGCCGTCGGCGCCGTTCTCCGCCTGGAGCTTCCAGTTGCCGTCGTAGGAGTACGTGGAGGAGCCGCGCAGCACCTCCAGGCCCTCGGGCGACTGGTCGACGACCATGTCGATGACGACGGCGGCGTCCCCGAGATGCTCGGGCAGCGGCTTGACGTCCGCGTTCAGGCTGCCGAAGAGGAAGCCACGGTAGCTCTCGAATCGGGCGACCTTCTTCAGGTTGTGCGAGCCGTCCGTGTTGAACTGTTCGGGGTAACCGGCCTCGCGCGGGTCCTTCACCTTGAGCAGCTTGCCGGTGTTGTTGAACGTCCAGCCGTGGAACGGGCAGGTGAACGTGGTGCGGTTGTCCGTCTTCCTGCGGCACAGCATGGCGCCGCGGTGGCTGCACGCGTTGATCAGACAGTTCAGCTCGCCCTGCTTGTCGCGGGTGATGACGACGGGCTGGCGTCCGATGTAGGTGGTGAAGTAGTCCCCGATCTCCGGGAGCTGGCTCTCGTGCGCCAGATACACCCAGTTCCCCTCGAAGATGTGCTTCATCTCCAGCTCGAAGAGTTCCTCGTCGGTGAAGACGCTGCGCCTCACGCGGTGGACCCCGCGTTCCGCGTCCTCCTCCAGGGCGTCCGCGAGGATGGTCCGCGCGCGACTGGTGCCCTCCGCCATGTTCCCGTCCCTTCGCCTCGACACGCGGCCTGCCTGGTCGGCGGCCGGGTTGCGACTGCTTTTCAGCACCATGACAGCCGGGTGAAGAGTCGGCCCCGGACATTCCCCCAGGGTTGACCCAGGGGGGTATTGATATCGCGAGGGTCTCAATAGCCTGCAAGCGGATATTTGTGGGCTATGGGGTCCGCTGCCTACGCTGAGGCACATCGAGGGCCCCGCCGAGACGCAACAAAGGGGCAGCCGGATGGAATTGAGGCACCTGCGCTACTTCGCGGCCGTCGCCGAGACACGTCACTTCGGCAGGGCCGCGCAGGCGCTGCACATGGCTCAGCCGCCGCTCTCCCAGGCGATCCGCCGCCTGGAGTCGGAGCTGGGTGTGGAGCTGTTCACCCGCACCACCCGGCAGGTGTCCCTGACCGGCGCCGGCGAGGTGTTCCGCACCGACGTGGAGCGCATCCTCACGTCCGTCGACGAGGCGGTGGCCCGCGTGGGCCGGTTCGCCGGCGGCGTCGAGGGCGTGCTCCGGATCGGCCTGACCGGCTCCGCGTCGTACCGCCAACTGCCCACCCTGGCCCGCCTGGTGAAGCACGAGATGCCACATGTACGGATGGAGGTGCACACGGAGATGCTGACGCCCGCGCAGGAGCACGGACTCGACGAGCGGCGCCTCGACGTCGGCGTGCTGCGCCCGCCCATCCGCCAGGAGGGCATCGCCCACCGGCTGATCGCCGAGGAGCCGCTGATCGCGGCCGTCCCGGAGGGCCACTGGCTCGCCGATGCCACCACCGTCCGCGTCGAGCAGCTGCGCCACGAGGACTTCGTCATGTACGGCGCCACGCTCGGCTCCGTCGTCAACGACGCCGTCGTTCGCAGCTGCCTGAACTCCGGCTTCTACCCGCATCGCGCCTACGAGGTCACCGAGACCTCGGCCGCGCTGGCACTGGTCGCCGCCGGGCTGGGGGTGGCGGTGCTGCCCGACTCCGTGCGCTCGGCGCCCCGCGAGGGCGTGGTGTGCCGGACCGTCGAGGACGCGCTGACGGTGCCGCTGGCCCTGGCCTGGCGCCGCGAGGACGAGACGCCGCTGATCCGGCAGCTCCTGGACGTCCTGGAACGGCACGACATGTTCGCGAGAGAGACTGAGGGAACACCATGAGGACCGAGGGAATGCCATGAAGATCGTCAAGGTGGAGGCCATTCCCTTTGCCATCCCCTACGTCAAGCCGCTGCGGTTCGCGAGCGGCGAGGTGCACACCGCCGACCACGTCCTGGTCCGGGTGCACACCGACGACGGGCTGGTGGGAACGGCAGAGGCGCCGCCCCGCCCCTACACGTACGGCGAGACGCAGGAGTCCGTCGTCGCGGTGATCGACAAGATCTTCGCGCCGCAGCTCCTCGGCCTCACCGCCCTGGAGCGCGAGACCGCGCACGCCCGCCTCGACCGGACCGTGGGCAATCCGGCCGCCAAGGCCGCCGTCGACATGGCCCTGTGGGACCTGCTCGGCCAGAGCGCCGGGATGCCGGTGTCCGGGCTGCTCGGCGGCTTCGGCGACCGGATGCGCGTCAGCCACATGGTGGGCTTCGCCCCGGCCGACGTCATGGTCGCGGAGGCCGAGCGGATCCGGGACACGTACGGCATCACGACGTTCAAGGTGAAGGTGGGCCGCAATCCGTACGGCGAGGACGTCGCCGCCTGCCGGGCGCTGCGGGCGGCCCTCGGCCCGGACGTGGAGCTGTACGTCGACGGCAACCGCGGCTGGTCGGCCTCCGACGCGGCGCGCGCCCTGCGCGAGATGGCCGACCTGGACCTGACGTTCGCGGAGGAACTCTGCCCGGCCGACGACGTGCTGGGACGGCGCTGGCTCGTCGGGCAGAGCCCGGTCCCGTTCATCGCCGACGAGAGCGCGACCCGGGCCGCCGAGGTGACCCGCGAACTGCTCGGCGGCTCCGCGACCGCCATCAGCATCAAGACCGCCCGCACCGGCTTCACCGCCTCCCAGCGAGTGCTGCACCAGTGCGAGGGCCTGGGCGTCGAGGTGGTGATGGGCAATCAGATCGACGGCCAGATCGGCACGTTGTGCTCCGTGGCCTTCGGCGCCGCGCACCGCTCCTCCTCGCTGCACCCGGGCGAGCTGTCCAACTTCCTCGACATGTCCGACGACCTGCTCGCCGAGCCGCTCACGATCGCCGACGGCACGCTGCGCGTCCGCGAGGGCGCGGGCCTCGGGATCGCCATCGACCCCGAGAAGCTGGCCCGCTACCGCCTGGACACCTGACACCGACCCACTGCCTCAACCCACCTCACCCATCTCTGCAAGGACGGGACACACCATGACCGACACCGCCACCGAGCAGGCCACGGCCGCCGCGTCGGGCAACGCGGCCACCGAGCAGTTCCGCAGCAAGCAGCGCACAGACACGTCCGTCGCCGACACCGGGCGGGTGAACACCCTCGTCTCCGAACTCCTCGCCGCCACCCACGACATCATCCGCCGCCACAAGGTGAGCTACGCCGAGTACGACGCGCTCAAGGCGTGGCTGATCCAGGTCGGCGAGGACGGCGAGTGGCCGCTCTTCCTCGACGTGTGGGTCGAGCACGTCGTCGAGGAGGTCGCGAACGAGAACCGGGAGGGCAGCAAGGGCACCATCGAGGGCCCCTACTACGTGCCCGACGCCCCGGAGCTGCCCGCCGAGGCCACCCTGCCGATGCGCGAGGAGGAGGGCGGCACACCGCTGCTGTTCCAGGGCCAGGTGCGCACCGTCGACGGCACACCGCTGGCCGGCGCCACCATCGAGATGTGGCACGCCGACGACGACGGCTTCTACTCCCAGTACGCTCCCGGCCTGCCGGAATGGAACCTGCGCGGCACGGTCGTCGCCGACGGCGAGGGCCGCTTCGGGATCCACACGGTGCAGCCGGCCCCGTACCAGATCCCGACCGACGGCTCCTGCGGCAGGCTGATCTCGGCCGCGGGCTGGCACGCCTGGCGTCCGGCCCATCTGCACCTCAAGGTGTCGGCGCCCGGCCACCAACTCGTCACCACCCAGCTGTACTTCGACGGCGGCGAGCACGTGGCCGACGACATCGCCTCCGCCGTCAAGCCCGAGCTGATCCTCGTCCCGACGCCGCGCGCCACCGGCGACGGCCACGAGGTGACGTACGACTTCGTTCTCGACAAGGTGTGATGCACGATGCTGTTCGCTGTACGCATGGACGTAGACATCCCGCGCGACCTGGCGCCGGACGAGCGCGCCGGCCTGGTGGCCCGGGAGAAGGCCTACTGCCAGGAGCTCCAGAAGTCCGGTGAGTGGGTGCACATCTGGCGGTGTGTCGGCCAGTACTCCAACCTCAGTGTCTTCGACGTCGCCGACAACGAGGCGCTGCACCGGATCCTGTGGAACCTGCCGCTGTTCCCTCACATGTCGATCGAGGTCACACCGCTCGCGCAGCATCCGTCGGACCTCGCGGCCGGGGGCCCCGTGTGACGGCCCTGCTTCATCATGTGGTGAGCGGCCCGGCGGACGGGCCGCCGCTGCTCCTCGGCCCGTCCCTGG
Organism: Streptomyces sp. NPDC051684; assembly: GCF_044453445.1. NCBI lineage: Bacteria > Bacillati > Actinomycetota > Actinomycetes > Kitasatosporales > Streptomycetaceae > Streptomyces > Streptomyces sp. NPDC051684. The sequence continues at coordinate 83,022 of NZ_JBITCS010000026.1, forward strand.
GCACGTCCACGGCGGTCTGGGACCAGCAGGTCCCGGGCCTGGCTCGGGACTTCAGGACGATCGCGTACGACCTGCCGGGGCACGGCGGTTCCGCCACCGGGCTGCTGCGGGACACACGGCCGGGCGCGAGCACGGTCGCCGACCTGGCGGCCCTGGTGCTGTCCCTGGCGGATTGTCTCGGCCTGGACCGCTTCCACTACGCGGGCATTTCCCTGGGCGGCGCCGTCGGAGCGCACCTCGCCGCGCACCACCCGGACCGGATCGCCTCGCTCGCCCTGGTCTGCTCCTCGGCGCACTTCGGGCCGCCGGAGCCCTGGCACGAGCGGGCCCGCCTCGTCCGCGACCAGTGCACGGCCGCGCTCCTGGCGACCGCTCCCGAGCGCTGGTTCAGCGACGGGACCCTCGCCGCCACGACCACCGGCCGCCGCCTGCTCGACGCACTGGCGGCGACCGACGCCGAGGGCTACGCGGCCTGCTGCGACGCCCTGGCCGCGTACGACCTGCGCGCCCGCCTCACGGACATCACATCACCGACCCTCGTCGTCGGAGGTGCGCGGGACGCGGCGACACCACTCCCCCACGCCCGCGAACTCGCGGCCGGTGTCCGGCTCGGTCACCTGGAGGTACTGGAGTGCGGCCACCTGGCGGCGGAGGCTCCTTCGCCGCTGGTAGAGGCCCTGAGGAGGCACCTGGGCGGCGTACCGACCCACTGAAATAGGATCGCGCCATGCCCGACACGACCCAGCGCATCAAGATCTCGCGGCGCGCGCAGAACGTCGCCCCGTTCTACGCCATGGAGTTCGCCAAGCAGGCCGCGGCACTGGAGGCCGAGGGCCACCACGTCGTCAAGCTCAACCTCGGGGAGCCGGACTCGGGGGCGCCCCCAGCGGTTCGTGAGGCGATGCGCGAGGTCATGGACGGACGGCCGCTGGCGTACACGGCGGCGCTGGGTCTGCCCGCGCTGCGGGAGGCGATCGCCGGTTTCTACCGGGAGCGGCACGACGTCGAGGTCGACCCGGCCCGCGTCGTCGTGACGGCCGGCGCCTCCGCCGCGCTGGTGCTGGCCACCGCCGCCCTCGTCGACTCCGGCGACGAGGTGCTGATCGCGGACCCCTCGTACCCGTGCAACCGGCAGATCGTCGAGAGCTTCGGCGCGGACGTCACCCTCGTCCCCACCACCGCGGCCACCCGCTTCCAGCTGGACACGGATTCGGTCCGCGAGCACTGGACGGACCGGACGTCGGGTGTCATGGTCGCCACGCCGTCGAACCCGACGGGGACCTCCGTGCCGGTCGACGAGCTGGACGCGATCTGCCGGTTCGCGCGCGAGCGCGGCGCGTGGCGGATCGTCGACGAGATCTATCTCGACCTCGGCGACCACGACGAGCAGGGCAGGCCGCCCCGCAGCGCGCTGTCGGTCGACCCGGACGCCGTCGTCATCAACAGCTTCTCGAAGTACTTCGGCATGACCGGCTGGCGGCTCGGCTGGTGCATCGCGCCGGAGCCGCTCGTCGCCGCGATGGAGCGGCTGGCCCAGAACTACTTCCTGTGCGCCTCGGCCCCCGCCCAGCAGGCCGCGCTGGAGTGCTTCACCTCGGCGTCCCTGGCACTCTGCGAGGAGCGCCGCGCGGAGTTCGCCGAGCGGCGCGCGCTCGTCCTCGACGGCCTCGACCGGATCGGCCTGCCGGTCCCGGTGCCGCCCGACGGCGCGTTCTACGTCTACTTCGACGTCTCCGGCACGGGCCTGACCTCATGGGAGTTCTGCGAACGGGCCCTGGCGGAGGCGCACGTGGCCCTCACCCCGGGCCGCGACTTCGGGACCCACACGGCCGACACCCACGTACGCCTGTCGTACGCGGCGTCGGCCGGTGCGCTGCGGGACGGCCTGGAGCGGTTGGGCACGTTCGTGACGGCGCTGCGGTGATCTACCCGGCGTCCACCACCCGCCGCGACAGCTTCATCGCCTGCCGCACGTCGGTGATCGGCCGCAACCAGTACGCGTACGCGTAGTCTCGGTCCGCGAGGATCTTGTACGGGTCATGGGTCTGCGCGCCCCAGCTGTCGTCGCCGCCGACGCCCATCTGCCGGTGGTTGACGCGCAGCACGACCTCCTCGCGGGGGTCGAGCTGGTAGTCGTGGCGTACGCCGACGGACAGGTCCTCCGGGGTGAAGTGCGAGGCGTTGATCTCCAGGAGCGGGTGCTCGCCGGAGAGGTCGCCGCTGACGAGCAGGCCGCGCCCGCTCCGGTCGGTGAGGGCCGCCCAGCGCACGTCCGTCTTGTTGCCGTTCTCCTGGGGCCGCACGTACGGGGTCCACTGGTCACGGACGGTGGAGCTCCACGTGCCCACCTCGGTCGCCTCGTTGCGGTCCCAGTGGTTCTCCTCGGGACCCCGCCCGTAGTAGCGCAGCTGCTCGAAGGCCGCCGGGAGGTGCAGGATCGTGCCGACCTCCGGGAGGTAGGGGAGGTTCGAGGCCCCGGGGTGGAGGGTGTTGGCGACCTTGATGTCGCCGTTGCCGAAGACGGTGTACGTCGTGCCGTAGGTCGACTCGGTGGTCGTCGGCAGCGTGCCCTTGACGGTGATCTCGACCGCGTGGCCGTCGAGGTCGCGCACGCTCACGCCGGTGACCTTGCGCCGGGCGCCCGCGTCCCGCCAGGTCTGGTTGCGGGTGTGCTGGCCGTTGCCGCGGTCGTTGTCGATCGGGGCGCGCCAGAAGTTCGGGGCCGCGCCGGACACCAGGAGCGAGATGCCGCCCGCCTGATACGTGGAGAGGAGCCCGGTCGACTTGTCGACGACGGCCTTCAGGGACTTTCCGGTGACGGTGACGGCGTCGGAGCCGTCCTTGTACGCCAGGGCCGGCACGTCCTTGAGCGGTACGGGTGCGGGCTCCGGGCTGTGCGCGTCCAGGGGCAGTTGGACGCGCGCCACCTCGAACCCGGCGTCCGCCCACGGAGTGCGTTCCCTGGTGGTGAAGGAGAGTTGGAGGAAGTACTCGGCGCCGGGCGCGGGCGAGGCCGGGAGCCGCACGGGCAGCGTGATGTCCTTGCTCTTCAGGGGCGCCACGTCCAGCTGGTCGCGGCTCAGCTTGCCGCGGCCCACCACCTCGGCGTCGGCGACCAGCTCCCACCTTCCGTTCCAGGCGCGGAGGTTGGTGAACAGATTCTCGTTGGTGAGGGTGAGCCTGCCCGGTGCCGCGCCTTCCTCGCGGGTCACGCCGATCGCCTGGTAGATCCGCTTGACCTGGGCCGCCTTGCCGGTGTGGCTGCGGTCGGGAAGGATGATGCCGTTGCAGCTGAAGGCGCCGTCGTTGGGGTTGTCGCCCCAGTCGCCGCCGTACGCGGCGAAGGTCTTGGCCCCGGCCTTCTTCGCCCGGTGTCCGACCGTGCGCGCGTCGAACCAGAAGCGCACCCCGTCGTCGTCCGGTCCGCGCCCTTCGTCGGTGATCTCGGCGGCGCTCAGCGCGCGGGCGTAGACCCGCGCCCGGCGCACCGTGCCGCTGAACTCCCGTGTCTGGTTGTCGACTTCGCCGCACAGTGACAGGGACGCCGTGTTGGGGCTCGGCGTACGGGTGGTCGTCTTCGTCGCCTTCTTCTCGCCGTCGACGTAGAGGGTGAGCGTCCCGGCGGCCGTGTCGAGAACGCCCGCCACATGGTGTTCGCTGCCGGTCCAGCCGTCGTCCGGGGTGGTCCAGGACGCGGTGATCCACTGGCCGCCCGCGTAGATGAAGAACTGCAGGTCCTTGTCGGTCTGCTTGAGCGCGTAGTGGGTGTCGCCCTTGGCCAGGATCGGCTGGTGGGAGCCGCGCACGTGCGGGGTCACCCAGGCTTCGAGGGTGAGCGAGTCACTCAGGTCGAGGCGGGTGTCGCGGGCGAAGACGGTGGCTCCGCTCACTCCCTTGTCGCGGCTGAACGAGCCGGAGGGGTTGATGACTTCGCCCTTGAGGCCCAGCGGCCCCGTCTCGGTCAGCAGGGTGCGCGGCGGCGTCGGCCAGTCCAGGGCCTGGTCGACGAAGTCCCAGATCCAGCCGCCCTGGAGGACGTCGTGGCGGCGGACGACGTCCCAGTACTCCTTGAGGTTGCCGGTCGAGTTCCCCATCGAGTGGGCGTACTCGACCATCACGTACGGGCGGGTGTCGGCGGTGTCCTTCGCCCGGTCCTCCACCTTGCTCGGCGACTCGTACATCTTGGAGCGGATGTCGCTGACGCCCGGCCGGTCGTCCCCCTCGTAGTGGATGACGCGGGTCGTGTCGTAGCCGGCGATCCAGTCGTGCATGGCCTTGAAGGAGGAGCCGCCGCCGGCTTCGTTGCCGAGCGACCAGATGACGGCGCTGGCGTGGTTCTTGTCCCGGTGCACCATGTTCCGGGCGCGGTCCACGCACACCTTGGTCCACTCGGGGTCGCTGCCGGGGTACTTGTCGTTGACGCCGTGGGTCTCCAGGTTGGTCTCGCCCACCAGGTAGAGGCCGTATTCGTCGGCGAGTTCGAGCCAGAGCGGGTTGTTGGGGTAGTGCGAGGTGCGCACCGAGTTGATGTTCAGCCGCTTGATGAGCCTGATGTCCTCGACCAGGTCGGCGCGGCTGAGGGCGGAGCCGCGCACCGGGTGCATCTCGTGGCGGTTGGTGCCGCGCAGCGAGACGGGCTTCCCGTTGATCCGCATGAGCCCGTCCTTGAGGGCGAACTCGCGAAGGCCGACGCGGTGCGAGAGCGTCTCGACGACCTTGCCCGCGGGGTCGCGCAGCCGCAGGACGGCCGTGTACAGGTAGGGGTTCTCGGCGGACCAGAGGCGGGGCGCGGGCACGGACTTGGTGTCCCGCACGTCGGTCTCCGCGCCGTCGAGGGTGGCGGCCTTGCTCAGCGGCCGGGACCACACGGCGTGCCCGTCCGCGTCGTACAGCTGCGTCTCGACCGTGTACGTCTTCCCCTTGGCGTCCCCCGTGTAGTCCCGCACGCTCGCGGTGACGGCCAGCTCGGCCGAGGTGTACCCGTCGCCGAGCGGCGTCTCGATCTTGAAGTCCCGCAGGTGGACGGAGGGCGTGGAGAACAGGTACACCGACCGGAAGATGCCGCTGAGCCGGATCATGTCCTGGTCCTGCAGCCAGTCGCCGTCCGAGTACCGGTAGACCTCGACGGCGACCTGGTTCGTGCCGTCCTTCAGATACGGCGTGATGTCGTACTCGGCGGGGGTGTACGAGTCCTCGTGGTAACCGGCCAGCTTCCCGTTGACCCACACGTAATGGGCCGCCTTGACGCCCTCGAAGTGCAGGAAGGTACGCCGGTCCGCCCAGCCCTTCGGCACGGTGAAGGTCCGCCGGTACTGGCCGACGGGGTTGTGCCGGGTCGGCGCGGCGGGCGGCTGGGCCTCCTCGCCGAGACCGTTGGGGCCCCACCAGGGGTAGGTGATGTTGACGTAGATGGGCGCGTCGTGGCCGTGCAGCTGCCAGGCCGCCGGGACCGGGATGCCCTCCCAGCCGGAGTCGTCGAGATCGGTGCGGTAGAAGTCGTCGAGCTTGTCGGCGGGCCGGTCCACGTACGCGAACTTCCAGGTGCCGTCGAGGCTCTGCCGGTACGGGGATCTGGTGCGGTCGGCGGCGAGGGCCTGAGTGACGTTCTCGTACGGCATCAGGGTGGTGTGCGGCGGCTCGGTGCCGAGCCGGAAGACGTCGAGGTGCCCGTTCCACTCGTCGCCGTCCGCGCTGACGCCGCCGCCGTCCGCGGCGCGGGCCCACGCGGTGGGCAGCGCGCTGGACACGGCCAGCGCGCCGACGACCGCGGCGCCCGCCTCCAGGAGACGGCGGCGGCTGAGGTACGCACCGGCGGGCGGGAGAGGGGACTGGTGCGGCATGGGGTGTGCCCTTCTGTGGATGACGAACACCTGCACTTGCCTGCAACTGCCGTGACACAGCAGGTCGGTTGACGACCACCGACACGGCTGTGGAACCAGGGAGCCCGCATCACCCTAAGAACACAACACATTCCACACAATGATGCCGTCGCACTTTGTTGGTTCTTGAGTAGCCCGCTGGGCGCCGGCGCCTCCCCCGAGGCATGGAACGTCCACGCCGCCCCCTCGGCGCACCCCCTATAGGGTTCGATCATGAGTGAAAGCACCCCACCGGAGGCCGCCCCGTACGACCGCGCCGCGGTGCTCGGTGAGCGCCTGAAGGAGCGCATCTACGCCTCCCTGACCCTGCTCGCCGTCCTGGTGGGCCTCGCGCAGGGCGGGCACAGCAGCCACAAGGGGGCGACGGTGGCGGTGGCGGCCACCGCGCTCGGCCTGTGGCTGGCGACCCTCGTGGCCGACATGCAGGCGCACCCGGTCGTGCACCGCACTCGGCCCGCCCTGCACGAGATCCGGCACGAGCTGTTCACCAGCAGCCCCCTGCTGACCAGCGCCATCGGGCCGCTGCTGCTGATCGGCGTGTCCGCCCTGGGAGCCGTGGACCTCACCACGGCGCTGTGGATCGCCGCGGGCAGCGAGGTCGCGACGCTGGCCCTGTGGGGGTTCGTCGGCGGCCGCCGGGCCGGCGCCGGCCTCCTGCACGCCGTGGTGACATCGGCGCTCAACGCCGCGATCGGCCTGGGCGTGGTCTCCGTGAAGCTGCTCGCCGGACACTGACCCCCACCACGCCTTCATGGCGTGAACTCACATGCCACTGAATAACTTCCCCTGTTTCAACTCTTGACGCACTGGGGGGGGTCGAGAGCACATTGAGACCGCTCTGGGAGCGCTCCCAGACAGTTCCAGGTAGTTCCAGGCAATTCCAATGCAGCCGGCTGTCCAGCTCGCATCCCATTCGATCCCTGGAGGCACCCCCATGCACGAAAGACCCCGGACACTCAGACGCACCGGTACGCAGACACGCCGCCCTCGCGAACGGCACACGCTCCGCCGGGCCCTGGCCTCGGTGGCCGCCACCCTCGGCCTGGTTGCGGCCGCCGCGACCGCGACCACGCAACCCGCCGGCGCCGCCGCCCCGCCTCCGCCGTCGGGCTGGACCCAGACCTTCCTCGACGACTTCAACGGCTCCGCCGGCACCGGCGTCAACACCTCCAACTGGCAGTACGACACCGGGACTTCGTACCCGGGCGGCCCCGCCAACTGGGGCACGGGCGAGGTCGAGACGATGACCAGCAGCACGAACAACGTCTCCCTCGACGGCAGCGGCAATCTGCGCATCACCCCGCTGCGCGACTCCACAGGACACTGGACGTCCGGCCGCATCGAGACCAAGCGCACCGACTTCCAGCCCCCGGCGGGCGGCAAGCTGCGTGTCTCGGCGCGCATCCAGATGCCCAACGTCACCGGCACCGCGGCCGAGGGGTACTGGCCGGCGTTCTGGGCTCTGGGCGCCCCGTACCGGGGCAACTACCAGAACTGGCCCGGCGTCGGCGAGCTGGACATCATGGAGAACGTCCAAGGCCTGAACAAGGTCTGGGCGACGATGCACTGCGGCACCAACCCCGGCGGCCCCTGCAACGAGACCACGGGCATCGGCGGTTCGACCGCCTGCCCCGGCAGCACCTGCCAGTCCGGCTTCCACACGTACAGCATGGAGTGGGACCGTTCGGTCAGCCCCGAGGCGATCCGCTTCTCCGTCGACGACGTCAACTACCACACGGTCACGGCCAACCAGGTGGACGCGACGACCTGGGCCAACGCCACGAACCACGGCTACTTGCTCATCCTGAACGTGGCGATGGGCGGCGGCTTCCCCGATGCCTTCGGCGGTGGCCTCGACGGCGACACCCAGCCCGGAAAGCCGATGGTCGTGGACTACGTCCAGGTCCTGTCGGCCGAGGGGAGCGGCACCACTCCCCCGCCGTCCGGCAACCGCGACGCCTACGGCTCGATCCAGGCCGAGTCGTACGACGGCCAGTCCGGCGTCGCCGCCGAGGGCACCACGGACTCGGGCGGCGGACAGAACCTGGGCAACCTTGCGGGCGGTGACTGGGTGCTCTACAAGGGCGTCAACTTCGGTTCCACGGCGGCCACGCAGTTCAAGGCCCGGGTGGCGAGCGGCGCTCCGAGCGGGGTCAGCGGCCTGGTGGAGGTGCGCCTCGACAGCCGCACCAGCGCACCGGTCGGCAGCTTCGCGCTGGCCAACACCGGTGGCTGGCAGTCCTGGCGGACGGTTCCGGCCAACATGAGCGCGGTGACCGGCACGCACGACGTCTATCTCACGTTCACCAGCGGCCAGCCGGCCGACTTCGTGAACGTGAACTGGTTCTCCTTCGGACACTGACCCCTCGCGCGCACCGGCGGGTCAGAGCGGGAAGGTGACGACCTCCGAGAAGCTCACGCTGAACGCACCCGGCTCGACGAAGTTGGCGATGTCCTCGGCGCCCGCACGGCCGGCGGGTGTGGCGAGGGCGCCGAGGGCCTCGTCCTTGGAGTCCCAGTCCAGCACGGCCACCACGAAGTGCGGGGGCCGCGAGCCGTCGGGCATCTCCGACACGCTCCACTGGAAGGACCGCAGCCCCGGCGTCTGCGAGGCGAGCGGCGCATGCACCTCCCGGTAGTGCTTCAGGAACTTCTCGGGGTCGGCGGGGTGATCGTAGATGACGGTCATCCGGTACATCGGTCGGCCTCCTCGTGGCACGGTCCTCTCCCGGCGAGGGCCGTGTCGGCCCGACCCTCCCGCACCACTGTCACCTTCCCCGGCCCCGCCGGGGCAGTCCCCGGGCGCCTGTTACTTCTGCGACTCGTCCTGCCCCTTGCCCTGGTCCATGCCGAGGTGCTTCTTGGCCTGGTCCTGGGCCTTGTCGACATGGGAGCTGTACTTGCCCCCGGTCTTCTTGTCCACGGCGTCGCCCGCCATGTCGACGCCCTTGCCGGCCTGGGCCTCGCGTCCCTTGATCATCTGCTTGATCTTGTCCAACGCAGACATTGCAACCTCCTCGTGGGCCTCTCCTACCCTCCAGGATCACGCCTGCGGCCGCCGCGCGCATGCGCGCGGCAGCCGGCGGGGGCCGGGCGCCCGCGTCACAGCACGCGCAGCGTCCCGTACGCGCGCGCCGTCGAGCTCGTACCCGCGTACACGTCGAAGCGGCCGCGCTCGACGCGGAAGGTGCCCGCCGGGTCGTTGGTCCAGAAGCCGAGGTCCTCCTCGCCGAGGGGGAAGGTGACCGTGGTGGCGGCGCCGGGGGCGAGGGTGACGCGCCGGAAGCCGCGGAGCTTGCGGACGGGCTGGGCGATGCTGGCCGTGACGTCGTGGACGTACAGCTGGACGACCTCGTCGCCGGGGCGGTCGCCGGTGTTGGTGACGGTGACGGACACCTCGACCGTGGCGCCGTCGGCCAGTTCCGCGCGGGTCAGCGATGCGCGGTTCAGGGCCGGGGCCGAAGTCGTGAACGTCGTGTAGCTCAGGCCGTGGCCGAAGGGCAGGCGCGGGCCGTCCGCCAGGTCGAGGTACTTCGAGGTGTACTTCTCGTCGGGGGCGTAGGGACGGCCCGTACTCTCGTGGTTGTAGTAGACGGGGATCTGGCCCACCGCGCGCGGGAACGTCACCGGCAGCTTGCCGCCGGGGTTCACCGCGCCGAACAGGGCGTCGGCGACCGCGTGGCCCGCCTCGATGCCGCCGTGCCAGGCCTCCAGGACGGCGGTCGCCGCGTCGTACCAGTCGCCGAGGACCAGCGGCCTGCCGTTGACCAGCACCACCACGTACGGCCTGCCGGTCGCGGCGACCGCGGCGATCAGCTCCTCCTGGCCCGCGGGCAGCCCGATGTCGGCGCGCACCGCGGCCTCGCCGCTGAGGGCCGGGTCCTCACCCACGACGACCACGGTGACGTCCGCCGCGCGGGCCGCTTCCGCCGCCTGTGCCGGGTCGGCGCCCGCATGTGTGACCGTGGCCGCCGGGACCGCCTCGCGCACCGCGTCCACGATGCACACGGAGGGGAAGCGGCGACAGCCGGGGCCGGCCCATGTGCCGTGCAGATCGGTCGAGTCGGCGAAGGGGCCGACCACGGCGATCGATGCGCTGTCCGGCGCGAGCGGCAGCGCTCGCGCCTCGTTCTTGAGCAGCACCATGGAGCGCGCGGCAGCCGCGCGGGCGGCCGCGCGGGCGGAGCGGCCCGGCTCGGTGATCTCGGCGGACTCGTCGCAGTACGGGGCATCGAACAGGCCCAGGGCGAACTTCAGGCGCAGGATCCGGGCGACCGCGTCGTCCAGGCGGCCGAGCGGCAGCGCGCCCGACTCGACCAGGCTCTCGCCGTGCTCGGTGATGTTCGTGGAGACCATCTCCATGTCCATCCCCGCGGTGAAGGCGAGGGCGGCCGCGTCCGCGCCGTCCTCGGCGAAGCCGTGCGCGACGAGTTCCTGGACGCCGGTGTAGTCGCTGACCACGAAGCCGTCGAAGTCCCACTCGTCCTTGAGGATCGCCCGCATCGTGTGCGCGTTGCCGTGCGCGGGGACGCCGCCGACCGTGTTGAACGCGGCCATCACGGTCGCCGCGCCCGCGTCGATCGCGGCCTTGAAGGGCGGCAAGTAGTGGTTGCGCAGCCGCTGTTCGGACACGTCGACCGTGTTGTAGTCGCGGCCGCCCTCCGCGCCCCCGTACGCCACGAAGTGCTTGGCGCAGGCGGCGAGCCGGTCGTCGTGCGCCAGTTCGCTGCCGTCGGCCGCGCCCTGGTGGGCCCGGATCTTGGCGACGGCGTAGGCCGCGTTGAGGTACGGGTCCTCGCCGGAGCCCTCGGCGATCCGGCCCCAGCGCGGCTCGTGCGTCACGTCCATCATCGGGGCGAACGTCCAGCGCACACCGTTCGTCCTGGCCTCGGCGTTCGCCACCTCGGCGTCGCTGCGGGACACGTCGGGGTCGAAGGCGGCGGCCTGGGCGAGCGGGATCGGGAACGTGGTCCAAAAGCCGTGGATGACGTCGAGGCCGAACAGGAGCGGGATGCCAAGCCGCGACTCCTCCACGGCGATGCGCTGCAGCGCGTTGGTGTGCGCCGCGCCGTGGATGTTCAGGACGGAGCCGAGCCGTCCCGCCCGCGCGGCCTGCTCCGTCTCGGCGGTCTGCCCGCCGCCCGGCCCGGTCTCACCGGTCCACGTCAGCTGCTGGAGCTGCCCCAGTTTCTCCTGGACCGTCATCCGGTCCAGCAGTTCCTTGACTTGTGGTTCGTACGCTCGCAGCACGGGGTGACCTCGAAGCCTTCTCTGCCTGTTGCCGTATCGATGTCCGCGAAGTTAACGTTCTCGCGCGGCATGAATGTAAGCGCATTCAATTGGTGGCGACAAGGCCCCCCACCGGGCCTTCCCGGAGGATTCCCGGAGGTTTCCCGTGACGGACGACGAGCCGGCCCCGCTCCGGGTCATGACGCTCAACCTGCATGTGGACTGGCCCGGTTCACCGCACCCGTGGCGCGAGCGCCGCCCGCTCGTCGCGGAGCTGCTGCGCGGTGCGCGGCCTCATCTACTGGGCACGCAGGAGGGCCTGCGCGGCCCGCTGCGCGAACTCGCGGACGACCTCGGGCGCGAACGCTACGGGTGGGTGGGTCAGGGCAGGGAGGGCGGCGACCGGGGCGAGTTCATGGCCGTCGGCTACGACCGCGAACGCTTCGAGGTCCTGGAGCACGGGCACTTCTGGCTGTCCGACACACCGGAGGTGGCGGGCTCGGAGACCTGGGGCGGCGGCTGCCCACGGATGGTGACATGGCTGCGGCTGCGCGACCTGCCGACCGGCTCCGAACTCCTGGCCGCGAACACCCACTTCGACCACGCGAGCGCGCACGCGCGTACCCGCGCGGCCCGCCTTCTCGGCGCCCGTCTGAACGACCTCGCCCCCGACGTCGCGCGCGTCGTGACCGGCGACTTCAACACCGCGGCGGGAGGTGAGGTGCACGCGGCGCTGCTGTCGACCGCCGGCCTGGTGGACACCTGGGACGCGGCCGAGCGGCGCGGGCCCGCCCTGGGGACCTTCCACGACTACGGGCCGCCTGAGCCCGACGGCGAGCGCATCGACTGGATCCTGGTCTCGCCCGGGACGCAGGTTCACGAGGTCGTGCTCGACGAGTTCACGCGTGGTGGTCGGCGTCCGACGGACCATCTGCCCGTACGCGCACAGATCCGGCTACCACACCCGCTCCACCCCTGACCTGCGCCGCCCTCACTACTCAAGGACGTTCACCGTGCCGCTGCCCGACCGACGCCCCGCCACCGAGTGGCTGGCCGATGCCGTGCTCTACCAGATCTATCCGCAGAGCTTCGCCGACTCCAACGGGGACGGCATCGGCGACTTCGCCGGGATCGAGGCGCGGCTCGATCATCTGTCGTGGCTCGGCGTGAACACCGTGTGGCTCAACCCCTGCTTCGCCTCCCCGTTCCACGACGCCGGTTACGACGTCAGCGACTACTTCTCCGTCGCGCCCCGCTACGGCACCAACGACGACCTGGCCCGCCTCGTCGAGGCCGCCCGCCGCCGCGGCATCCGCGTGCTGCTCGACCTCGTGGCCGGGCACACGTCCGACGCACACCCCTGGTTCACGGCGTCCGCGAACGACCCCGACGACCAGCGCTACATCTGGGCGAACCCCGACGACCCGAACACGCTCCCCTCCGGCTTCGTCGCATCGACCGGCAGCCGGCCCGGCTGCTACCTCCCCAACTTCTTCGAGTCGCAGCCCGCCCTCAACTTCGGCTACGCGCGCCCGGATCCGGCCGAGCCGTGGCGCCTGCCGGTCGACGCCGAGGGCCCGCGCGCCAACCGGCAAGCGCTGCGCGACGTGATGGACCACTGGCTGTCGCTCGGCCTGTCGGGCTTCCGCGTCGACATGGCGGCATCGCTGGTCAAGGACGACCCGGACCAGTCGGCCACCTCGGCCCTGTGGCGGGAACTGCGCGGCTGGCTGGACACCGCGCACCCGCACGCCGCGCTGCTCTCCGAGTGGGGCGACCCGGCGACATCGGTACCCGCCGGCTTCCACGGCGACTTCTTCCTCCAGTTCGGCCCCGTCCAGGACGGCATCGCCCTGCGTTCCCTCTGGAACAACTTCGAGGGCACGGTGAGCGAGCCCTGGGAGCCCATGGAGCCGTACTTCGGGGCGGAGGCGCTGGGCTCGCCGCGTACGTTCCTCGACATCTGGCGCTCGACGACCGACACCATCGGCGACGCCGGCTTCGCCTGCCTGCCCACCGCCAACCACGACTTCTCCCGGCTGTGCTGCGGCCCGCGCACGGCCGAGCAGTTGCCCGCCGCGTTCGCCTTCCAGCTGACCTGGCCGACGCTGCCGGCGATCTACTACGGCGACGAGATCGGCATGCGCTACGTCCCCGACCTGCCCGACCACGAGGGCAGCCGGCTCGGCCCACGCTACAACCGCGCGGGTTCGCGCACGCCGATGCAGTGGGACTCGAGCGAGAACGCGGGCTTCTCCACGGCGCCCGCCGACAAGCTGTACCTGCCGCTCGACCAGGACCCGGCCCGGCCGAACGTCGCCGACCAGCGGGCCGATCCCGACTCGCTGCTGCACCTGGTGCGGCGCCTGATCGAACTGCGCACAGCGTGCCCCGAGTTGGGCTCGCGGGGCGCGACGCGTGTGCTGCACGACGGGTATCCGCTGGTGTACGTGCGCGGTGAGCGTCACGTGGTGGTCGTCAACCCGGGTCGGGCCGAGGCCTCGTACGATCTGCCGCCGGAGTACGCGGGCCGGGTCCGGGCCGCGGCGCCGCTGCTCGCGCAGGGCGCCGAGGTGACGGAGGGGAGGGTGCGGGCCTCGGGGTTCGGCTTCGGGATCTTCGAGGTCTGACCGCCCACCTCACCCCATCCACGCCTCCACCCGCAGGGGCGGCCCCGCCATCACCGACGTCCACCTGTTCGCGGACTTCACGGAGGACGGGTGCATGCACCGCGCGCATCAGCTCACCACCCCTCCTGACATGCCTCGCACTGCGGCCTCTTGGGGCGGAGATCGACCGGGCCGCCGTCGTCAGCCCTTGCGCACCGTGAACTCCCGCCGCTTGACCCGCAGCACCGTCCGCCCGTCCTCGGACGAGATCGTGGCCCCCTCACAGCGGGCCGGGCCGTCGACGGCGACCACGGCGCCGTCGCCCAGCGTGCGGAAGGTGACCCAGTCGTCGCCGACGCCCGTGATCTCGGCGGTCGCGTACGCGATGCGCAGACCACCCGCCTTCACGCCGAGCGGGAGGACGGCCGCGCTGCGGCCGGGGAGGCGGAGGCGTTCGCCGCCGAAGAGGGCCTTGCCCTTTTCGGTGACGGTGACGTCCTCGGCGTATCCGGAGGTGACATTGAAGGCGTGCAGCAGGCGGCCACCGTCGGTGTCGCGCGTGGTGAGCAGGAAGACGCCGGGGCGGGTGGCGGAGTGCTGTACGGCGGGTCTCGCGCCGAGTTCACGGAACGCGCCCATCCAGAAGTCGAGGTCGCAGCGGTAGTCCGTGGCGACGACCACGGCCCGCCCCTTGCCGACGGGGATGTCAAAGCCACAGCCCTTGTCTGTGGTGATCTCCCGGAGGATGGTCGTTCCCCGGCTCGCCGCGCTCAACTGCGCCTTGCTCACGCGGATTTCCGCGATGCCTTCGGCCCAGCCGTGCGCGGACACCGACAGCCAGAACTGGTCGGCGTCGGTCATGGTCTTCTCGGGCTCGAGGCCGAGCGCGTCCTGGAGGACCGTGCAGGTGGCACCCGCCATGTCCTTGCCCGGCACCTTGCCCGAGAGGACCAGCTTGCCGCCCGCCTCCAGGTAGCGCACCAGGCGTTTTTGCAGCGCGGCGGCCAGGTACTCGCCGCTGGCGAGCGCGAGGACCGGCACGTCCTTCGGGTCCAGGTCACCTGCCTGCAGGTTGACGCTGCGGTAGCGGAAGCCGCCGAGCAGCATGCCGCGGGCCAGTGCTCCCCCGGGACCCTGACCGCGGGTTGCCTGCACATCGGCGAGGACCGCGTCGGCCTCGTCCCGCCCGGGCGGGTGGTACTCGGTCAGGTAGTGGTCGGGTACGAAGGCCAGTGCCAGATCGTCGTGCTCGGGTCGGGCCGTCGCCAGGAGCGGGGTGAGTGCGCGGACGGAGCGGGCGCTTCGGCGGGTCGGCTCGAAGCTGACGCCGCGCCGGCCCTCGGGGTCGACTGGCGCGGCGAAGCCGTGGCGTTCGCCGGTGATGCCGATGCGGTCGTTGCCGTCGCCCGTCGGCCGGTCGAGCTTGGGGTTGAAGCCGCCGGCGAACAAGTAGTAGTTGAGCAGTTTGTTGCCCTGCGCGAGGCAGAGGCTGGTCTTGAGCCAGGTGCTCTCGGCGTCGGTCTGGGCCGAGAGGCTGTTGCCGTAGTCGGCGTGACCGGCATCGAACTCCAGGGCCGACAGGGGCTGGTCGTCGTCTGCGACCGCGCCCATGAAGGCGTTGATCAGGTACAGGTCGGTGACGTTGTGAAGGTCGAGGTCGCCGAGGTAGAAGTCGGAACCGGCGATCATGCCGGGCCTGCCCGCATAGGTCTCCAAGAGCTGGCTGATTCCGATGGGGAAGTTCTCGGCGGTGCCGCCACCGGTGCCGTGGATGTTGATGAGAAAGGGGATGCCGGAGACCCCGCCGTCGTGCGCGTAGGTCTTCAACTCGTCGACGTAGCGGGCGAACCGTGCACGCATGAAGGTGCTGAGGTCGTGCATGAGGGCTGCGGCGTACATGTCCTTGGGGGCGCGGATCGCCTTGTCGCGCTCGTCGGCGGGCAGGTCCGCGAAGGGATAGCGGTCACCGAGACCGTCGCCGTACGTCGTGTCGAGCCAGTCGTTGAAGTCCCTCAGCAGAGGGGGTGTGAGGTTGGGGCCATTGCTCACCCAGGCCAGCATGCCGATCTCGTTGTCGAGTTGGCAGGCGATGACGCCGGGGCGCCCCTTGCGGTGCAGGCGTTTGGCGAGCACCGGCATCACCGCGGCGTACCAGCGCCTGACCTCCTTGAGGTAGGCCGGGGCGAGGTAGTCGAGGGCAGCAGTGGTGGCCTTGGCTCCGTCCCAGCCGGTACCGACGATCTCGGGATGGTCCTTGCGGACACGCTCCGGCACGCCCTCGCCCTTGAGTTCGGCCATGGTGAAGGGGCCCGGCCGGGCGATGATCCTGAAGCCGTTGTCGCGGCACAGATCGAGGAAGGCGCCGAGGTCACGTTCGGGGCGGGTGCGTCCCGTGACGTCGAGGCTGCCGTCGCCGGTCTCGTGCCACATCCACGGGATGTACGTGGCGATGGTGTCGAGCCCGGCCTCCTTGGCGCGGTCCAGGCGGGACTGCCAGTCCGTGCGCTTCAGCCGGAAGTAGTGGATCTCGCCGGCCATCACGACGGTGGGCTCGCCGTCGATCCACAACTGCCTGTCGCGGAAGGTGACCGCGGCCTCGGTGTCGGAGTCCTGCGAGGGCGTGGCGGCCGACGCGGAGGCCGTGACGATCCCCGTCGCGAGGGCGGCCGGCGCGGCGGCCATCCCGGCGAGCACGGCGCGACGGTTCGCGCCGGTGCTCTCCACGGGCGTGGGCGGGGCAGGGTGCATGAACACTCCTGTACGGGGAGGGGGCGGTGCCCGTCACAGATGCGCGGGCGAGTCCTGGTAGTGCAGCTGAAGCCGTGTGAGCCGATCCGTCAGGTCCGTCACGAGGTCCGCGTACGCCGGGTCGTCGTAGCGGTTGTGGAGTTCGTCCGGGTCCCGGGTCAGGTCGAAGAGTTCCCACTCGGGTGTGCGGTGCTCGTCCTTCGCGCCGACCTGGCCCGAGCCGTGGCCGGGGTAGTGGATCAGCTTGTGGGTGTGGGTGCGGATGCCGTAGCTGGCCTGGACGTTGTGGCAGACGTCGAGGTGCTCGAAGTAGCGGTAGTAGACGGCCTGCCGCCAGTCCTGAGGGTGCTCGCCGCGCAGCAGCGGGAGCAGGCTGCGGCCCTGCATCCGCGGGTGGGCCTCGGCGCCTGCGAGGTCGAGGATCGTCTGCGCGTAGTCGACGTTCACGACCAGCTCCTCGCAGGCCGAGCCCGGTTCGACCACTCCCGGCCAGCGCACCACGAGCGGGATCCGCAGCGAGGGGTCGTACATGAACCGTTTGTCGAACCAGCCGTGTTCACCGAGGTAGAACCCGTGATCGGAGGTGTAGACGACGGCGGTTTCGGCAGCGTCGCCCGTGACGTCGAGGTGGTGCAGGACGCGGCCCACGTTCTCGTCGAGCGCGGCGATGACCCGCAGGTACTCCTTGATGTAGCGCTGGTAGCGCCACTCCCGTTCCTCGCGCTCCGAAAGGCCCTCCGGGACCGGCGCCTTGAGGTCGCTGTCCTGGAGGTCGCTCATCCGCATCTCGGCCTCGACGGCGGCCGTGGAGCGGTGGCTGTAGTCGTCGTGGAGCGTGGCGGGTGCCGGGATGTCCTGGTGCTCGTACAGCTGGCGGTGGCGCTCCGCGGGTTCGAACGGGCGGTGCGGGGCCTTGTGCTGGATGAGCAGGGCGAAGGGTCTGTCGGGGTCGCGGCGGTCGAGCCAGTTCAGCGCCAGGTCCGTGATGATGTCGGTGACGTAGCCGGTGTACTGGCTCTCGCCGTCGCGGGTGAGGAAGGTCGGGTCGTGGTAGACGCCGTGCTCGGGGAGGATCTCCCAGTGGTCGAAGCCGACCGGGTCGCTCGCCGGTCCGTGGCCGAGGTGCCACTTGCCGACGATGGCCGTCTGATAGCCGGCCGCCTGCAGCAGCGCCGGGAAGGAGGGCTGCGAGGAGTCGAACTTCTGGCCCGGCTGCTCCAGCGTCGTCATGCCGTTGATGTGGCTGTACGTGCCGGTGAGCAGGCTGGCACGGGCCGGGGAGCAGATCGAGTTGGTGCAGAAGGCGTTGTCGAACCGCATACCCTCGGCGGCGAGCCGGTCCACGGCCGGGGTGGTGTTGATGACGCTGCCGTACGCGCCGATGGCGGGGACCGCGTGGTCGTCGGTCATGAAGAGGACGAGGTTGGGGCGCCGCTCGCCTCCGGTACGCCGCGTCACTTGAGGCCCGCCGTGGCGATGCCCTGCGTGAAGAAGCGCTGGAGCAGCACGAAGACGAGGAGCACCGGCAGGACGACGAGGAAGGCACCGGCCATCAGCACGCCGTTGGAGCCGTCCGCCTGGGTGGGGTCGGTGGCGAAGGTGGCAAGGGCGACGGGCAGCGTGTACTTCGAGGGGTCGTTGGTGACGACGAGCGGCCACAGGAAGTTGTTCCACGAACCCAGGAACGTGAAGATCGTCAGCGTGGCCAGGGCGGGCTTGACCAGGGGCAGCACAATGCGCCAGAAGATGTACCACTCGCGGGCGCCGTCCATCCGGGCCGCTTCGAGGAGTTCGTCGGGCACGGCCTGGATGAACTGGCGCATCAGGAAGACACCGAAGGCTCCGGCGGCGAACGGCAGGATCAGGGCGGCGTAGGAGTCGACCAGATCCATCCCGCTCATCATCACGAACTTCGGCAGCAGCATGAGGTTGTCGGGCACCATGAGCGCGCCGAGCACCATGGCGAAGATCGGCCGCTTGCCCATGAAGTTCAGCTTGGCGAGCGCGTAGCCGAGCATGGAGCAGAACAGCAGATTGCAGGCGGTGACAAAGACGGCGACGAGGGCCGAGTTGAAGAACGCCTGGCCGACGTTCATCAGGTCCGCGAGTTTGCCGAAGTTGGCGAGGGTCCACTCGGTGGGGATCCACACGGGCGGGCTGGCGCCCAGCTCGCGCGGGGTCTTGAAGGAGGACAGCGCCATCCACAGGAACGGGGCGACCATCACGAGCAGTCCGACGCTCAGCAGCACGTAGACGGACGTCCGCGACAGGCGCGACCTGCCGGCGCGGACCCGGGTGTCGGTCGTGGTGGCGCTCATACGGTCTTGTCCTTCAGGAGGCGGAGCTGGAGCGAGGTGACGGCCAGGACGATCACGAAGAGGACGTACGCCATGGCGCTGGCGTAGCCCATGTGGAAGAAGTCGAAGCCCTCGCGGTACATGTCGAGCGACAGTGTCACGGTGGCCTCGTTGGGGCCGCCCTGTGTCATCACGAACGGCTCCTCGAAGACGTTGAGGAAGCCGATGGTGGTCATCACGGCGACGTACAGCATCGTCGGGCGAAGGAGCGGCACCGTGATCCTGCGGAGTTCCTGGAAAGCGTTCGCGCCGTCGATCCGGGCCGCCTCGCGCACCTCCGTGGGGATGGCCTGGAGCCCGGCGAGGAAGAGCACCATGGCGGTGCCCATGTTGCGCCAGACCGCCATCACGATCAGCGACGGCATCGCGAGAGTCTCGGAGCCGAGGAAGTCCGGGGTGGAGAAGCCGAGTTGGTGGCCGAGCCCGGCGATCAGGCCCTCGCTGGGGTCGAGGACGAAGCGCCAGATGACGGCGACCGCGACGATGGCCGTGACCACGGGAGCGTAGAAGCCGACGCGGAAGAAGGTGCGGAAGCGGTCGATGCCCGAGTTGAGGAGGACCGCCGCGACGAGACCCGAGCCGATGGTGAGCGGCACACCAAGGACCACGAAGTACAGGGTGTTGAGCAGGGCGCGGACGAACTTCTCGTCCTGGAACAGCTTCGTGTAGTTGTCCAGGCCGACGAACTGTGCGGACAGCGGGTCGGTGACGTTGCGCAGGCCGAAGTCGGTGAAGCTCATCACGAGCGTGGCGACGATCGGGAACGCCATGAAGGTGAGGAACACGGCCAGGAACGGCGTGGAGAACAGCCAGCCGGCGAGGTTGTGGCGCGCGAGCCGGTCCTTGCGGAGGCCGTCGCCGGCCGGCGGGGGCGGGACGTCGTCGGTACGTCCCGCCCCCTCCGGGGCCTTGCGCACGCGACCTTCGGCGCCGGTGGCCGCGGTGGTGGAGCTCATGGCGTCAGCCCACCAGTCCCTCGGTGGACTTCTGGAGCTGCTTCGCGGTGGCGCTCGCGTCGGCGCCGCGGGCGATCTTCTCCAGGGCGGTCTCGATCTGCACGGCGAACTCGTTCCACTTCTCCACCGGCGGGACGGCCTTGGCCGAGTCGAGGGCCTTCTCGAAGACGGGCAGCGAGTTGTCGCCATTCTTCATCGCGGGCTGGTCCCAGGCGGCCTTCGCGGCGGGCAGCGTCTTGTCCACCTCGTACCAGTGGGCCTGCGCCTTCGGCGTGGCCAGGTACTTGGTGAACTCCTCGGCGGCCGCCTTGCGCGCGCTGTCCTTGAAGGTGACGAGGGAGGAGCCTCCGACCCAGGAGGTGGACGAGGTGTCTCCGGGCACGGGCGCGACGGCCCACTTGCCCTTCAGCTCCGGATGCTGGTCGTTGATGTTCTGCACCATCCAGGGGCCGGACTGGAACATCGGCCGCTTGCCGTTGGAGAAGTCCTTGGCGGCGTCCTCGCCGGGCGTGAAGTTCTTCTTGGCGAGTCCCTTGTCGAAGTAACTCCCCCACGCCTTGAACGCCTTGACGGCCTGCGGCGAGTCGAGGGCGGGCTTGCCGTCCTTGCCCAGGAGCTCGCCGCCGGTCGAGTACAGGTACTGGAGCCAGCCCTGCCAGGCGCCGGTGCTGCCAGGCTGCAACTGGGTGCCGTACTGCGCGCCGTGCTTCTTGTACGCGGCGGCGAGCTTCTGCTGGTCGGCCCAGCTGGCCGGGGCCTTGTCGACACCGGCCTTCTCGGCCAGGTCGGTGCGGTAGTACAGCGCGCGCACGTCGGCGTACCAGGGGACGCCGTAGGCCGTGCCGTCCTTGACGTTGCTGTCCCAGGTCGCGGGGAAGAAGTCGGAGCGCTTGAAGGTCTTGGTGTCGACGGGTTCGAGGGCGTCGAGTGCGATGAACTCGCCCATCATCGTCGAGCCCATCTGCGCCATGTCGGGGAGCTTCTTGCCCGCCAGGGAGGAGACCAGCTTCTGGTGCACGACGTCCCAGCCGACCGGGGTGATCTTCACCTTGATGTTGGGGTGTTCCTTGGTGAACTCCTCGGCCACGGGCTTGAGCCGCGCGCCCTCCTCCCCCATCGCCCACACGGTCAGCGTCTGCTTGGCATCGGCCGCGACCTCCTCGCCACCTCCGCTTCCGCACCCGGTCAGGGCGATGGCCGACACGAGGGTCAGGGCCAGACCGGCGGACTGGGTGGTGCGTGACATGGCTCCTCCTAGACGCGCGATACGCGCTCGTGCTCGGGCTGGGGCGAGCAAGCGGCAGCAATCGGTGTATGCGCTGCCTGTATGCGCTTACACAACGATGCAGGCACGACCCTGACGCACGGTTTGGGTCAGCTCAAGAGCCACAGAGGTAACGCTTGGGTAAACCTGCCCAACTGGCTCCGCCGTGCGCACAGTCGAGGAGCACGCCCGGCACGCGGAGAAAACCGCATGCCCGGGAGCGGCCGGTGGCGGCACACTGCCGCCATGGATCACGTGAGCACCGCCGAGCAGCTGGTACGCGACCGCTTCCCCGACGCCCGCGCCGCCTTCCTGGCGGGGAGCGTCCTGACGGAACGCCGCACGCCGCGCTCCGACTTGGACATCGTGGTCCTGCTGTCCGGCCCGCCCGCGCCCTGCCGCGAGAGCCTCATCCACGAGGGATGGCCGGTGGAACTTTTCGTGCAGACCGAGGCGGACTGGCACCGCTTCGTCGAGCGGGAGACCGCACTGCGCCGCTCCCCGCTCCTGGCCATGTGCGCGGAGGGACTGCTGCTGTCCGACGCGGACGGGATCGGCGCCTCGCTGCAAGCGGAGGCCAGGCGGCGGTGGGCGGCCGGTCCCCCGGCGGCCTCGGAGAGCGAGCTGGAGGACAGGCGTTACGCACTGACCGACACCCTCGACGACCTCGCAGGCTGCGACGACCCCCTGGAACGCACCTATCTGGTCGCACACTTGCTGGCCCGCGCCTCGGAACTCGCACTGCTCGCGGGCGGCCACTGGCTCGGCGGCGGCAAGTGGCTCTCGCGACGGCTCGCGGACGCGGACGCCGGACTGCACAAGCGACTGACGGTCGCCGCGGCGGCGGCGATGTCCGGCGCGGACGGCACCGCCGACAGCGGCGGCACCGCCGAATCCGACGACGCCGCGCGGCGCTTCGCCGATGTGGTGCGCGAGGTCCTGGAGGCGACCGGCGGGGCGTATTGGGCCGGGTACCGGCGCGGCTGAACCCTCGCGCCTCTGACCTGCGAAGCCCGCCAAACCCCGCCAACCTTGCCCCCACACAGCCGCCCGCCTATGGTGAATGCGCTTTCATCCGTCGGCGGGCCACGGCGCCCCCGCAGCAGACTCGGGGGCCGCCCAGATGACCACCACGCCCACGGTGTACGACGTCGCCGAGCGCTCCGGCGTCTCGATCGCCACCGTGTCGCGGGTCTACCGCAACCCCGACTCCGTGCGCGCGCAGACCCGCGAGAAGGTGCTCGCCGCCGCCCGCGAGCTCGGCTACGTCCCGAGTGGCAACGCCCGGGGCCTGGCGAGCCGTTCGACCGGCGTGCTCGGCCTGTGCTTCCCCGACTACTCGGATCCGGACGCCGAGTCGGAGGCGGAGGCCGGGGTCGGCGACGAGCCGGACGACAACGCCGCGATGCTCTACTCCGACCAGATCATCCGCGGCATGGAGCGCGCCGCACGCCGGCACGGCTACGCGCTGCTGATAGCGGCCTCGCTGAAGAGCGGCCCGGAGACCCTCGTGGCGAAGGTGGCGGGACGCGTCGACGGCTTCGCCGTTCTCGCCCGCACCGTGCCGACGGAGGAGCTGGAGGTCATCTCGCGCCGCCAGCCAGTCGTGATGCTGGCGGGCCCGCGCGAGCCCGGCGACCTCGACCGGCCGGTGCGGCTCGACCACATCCAGGTCGCGAACGCCGACGGCCAGCGCGAGTTGACCCGCCACCTCATCGAGGACCACGGCCTGCGGCGACTCGCCTACGTGGGCTCGGCGGAGGACTCGCCGGACGTGGAGGCCCGTTTCCGCGGCCACAGCGAGGCGTGCCGCGCCGCGGGCATCGACGTGGCCGACGCACCCGATCTGCGCGTCGGCATGATGACGCAGGCGGAGGGCGCGCGGGCCGCCGCCGCCATGCTCGACCGCCCCGGCGAACGCCCCGAGGCGCTGATCTTCGCCAACGACCAGATGGCGGTCGGCGCCCTGCACACCCTGGAGCGGCGCGGCCTGCGGGTGCCGCAGGACGTGACCGTCACCGGTTTCGACGGCATCCCGCTGGGCCGCATGGCGCGCCCCGCACTCACCACGGTCCGCCAGCCGATGCGCCGCATGGGCGAGGAGGCGGTGGAACTGCTGGTGCGGCGCCTGGGCGGCCGGGCGGACCAGGAACCCGAGTCGGTGACGCTGCCGGTTTCGGTGGTGCGCAGGGCGAGTTGCGGCTGCTGAGCAACACGACCGCCACCGCCTGGATAGGGTGAGCCCTCGTCCAGCAGTGCCAGGGGGAGCAAATGGCCAGCAGGTTCACCGAGTTGACCGTCGACTGTCACGACCCGGAGAGGCTCGCACGGTTCTGGTGCGAGGTCCTCGACTTCAAGGTGCTCGACCGGAGCGAGGACAAGGTCGAGATCGGCTCCTGGGAGCCGACGGTCGACGAGGTCAGGGCCCGCCAGATGCCACCCACCCTGATGTTCATCCGGGTCCCCGAGGGCAAGACGGTGAAGAACCGGCTCCACCTGGACGTCAGCCCGATCGACCGCGGCACCGAGGACGAGGCGGCCCGGCTGCTCGCGCTCGGCGCCACCAAGGTCGACGTGGGCCAGGGCCCCGGCCGCACCTGGGTGGTCATGGCCGACCCCGAGGGCAACGAGTTCGACGTGGTGCGCTCGCTGGCGCCGTCCGACTAGGAACGCTCCGGCCGACCGCGGTCGGCCTGCCGCTTCCGCTCGGGACGCAGCAGAACCTCGCTGCCGATGGGCGTGAATCCGCAGGTGAGGAAGGCGCGCAGGGAGCGGGCGTTGCCCGGGGACACGGCGGCGAAGACCGGTTCGCCTTCCGGGACCAGCGAGAGGGCATCGCACAGGAGTGACCGTCCATGCCCTCGGCCGCTGTCCTGGGTGCGGTGGAGTTCGATGCTCAGTTCGCGCCGCCCGGCGAGGCCGTCGGCCAGGGTGACGAGGCCGCGTTCGTCTCCGTAGACCTGGACATTCGTCCGCAGCCAACGGGCGTGGCGGACGCGTGGATGGTCGTCCGCGTCGGTCAGTTCCGCCAGGCGCGGCGGGCCGCCGGTGCCACGGGCGGTGAGTGTGGCGTCGGTGACGCCGATCCAGCCCGTGGGGCCGGCGAGGTGGCGCAGGAAGTCCGCGGACAGCGACTCGCCGAAGCCGTCCGGGCCTTGGGCGTGTACGGCCCGGCTCGGCAGGGCGGTGGCGACGACCGCGTGACCGGTGAAGGCGACCGAGCATTCGAGGCCCCCGGGCAGGGGTGGCAGCACCGTCACCCGTCCGTCGACCGGCGGGAAGCGACGGTCGGCAGCGTCGATGAAGTACGTCAGGAGAGGGTGCGGTTCACCCACGGTTGGCCACCTGCATGTCGAAGAAGTCCCGTAGCGAGCAAGTGTCGGATTCTACGGAGCGCACCCCACCCGCACCGCCATCCCCATATCGGTCATACTCGACTAAACATGCACACCACCGCACGTCGAGGAGTCCGCCATCTCCATCACAGGACCCGCGCCCAGCGCAGCAGTTGACCGAACCTCCGGCCTCTCCCGGCCGTGGCACGGCGTGTTGGCCGTCGTCGTCGCGGCGGCGCTCGTCGCTCAGCTCGTGCTCGTGTTCAGCGGTGGGTCCTCCGCCGGGGCCGGGGACACCACGGGGGACGATGCCGACACGATGACCCGGCTGGTGCGCATGCTCAGCTACTTCACCATCCAGAGCAACATCCTCGTCCTGCTCTGCTCCCTGTCCCTGGTGGTGCGCCCCGGCCGGAACGGCCCGTTGTGGCGGGTGCTGCGGCTCGACACGCTGCTCGGCATCACGATCACCGGCCTGGTGTTCGCGATCGTCCTCGCACCGCAGGTCCACCTCGAAGGTGTCTCACTGTGGATCACAGTGGGACTGCACTACGTCGCGCCTCCGATGACGCTCGTCGGCTGGCTGCTGTTCGGGCCACGCGGGCGGATCGACGGAGTGAGCGTGGGGTGGGCGTTCGTGTGGCCCGCGCTGTGGATCGCGTACACGCTCGTGCACGGCGCGGTCACGGACTGGTACCCGTACCCCTTCCTCGACGTCCACGCGCGCGGGTACGGGCTCGCGCTGCGGAACATCGCCGGGGTGCTCGTCGTCGCGGGCGTGCTAGCCTGGCTGTTCGCGTGGATCGACCGGCGACTGGGGCGCCGGATCAAGCGGCCGCTGCCACTTCCTGAGCACTTCTGACACGGCAGCGCACCACGGTGCGCTCCGAATCGACGCCGTTCGAGTTCAGGGCCAGGACCTCGACCGCGTGTTCGCCGCGGCTCATGGGCGCACGGGGTGTCCAGGCCCATGTCCCGTCCTCCGCGACGGGCGCCCTGCCCAGGAAGCGGGCGTTCGAAGATCAGGCCGTGCTGCCGGGTGACGTGGGTGCGGTGCCGGTCCCGGGCCAGGTGCTTGTGGTGCAGCGTGGAGGGTCACGACGTGCGGGAGTTCATCATGCGCACGTTGCCGGAGACGAAGTCGGAGCCGCTCTTGGCGAGCATGCCGATCAGCAGCTCGTACGCGTAGTCGGGGATGACGTCGTCGCCGTCCACGAAGGCGAGGAACTCGGCGTCCGGGTGGATGGCTCACAGGCCGGTGTTCCGGGCGTGGCCGGGGCCGTGCGGGTCCTGCCGGACGAGGCGGAAGCGCGGGTCGGCGGCGCAGTGCCGGGCGGCGAGCTCGGTGGAGCCGTCGGTGGAGCCGTCGTCGACGAGGACGACCTCCTCGTGTTCTGCGGGACGTGTGTGAAGCCCTTGGCCGCAAGCATGTTGCGCATCAGCACATAGCCGTCGTTCACGTGACCGGCCCCGTCGCCCTTCTCCGGCCAGGCGATCCAGTCGAATCCGCCTTCCCCTCGACCCGGGTGCTCCACGCCTCGTACGAGCACATCGACCAGTACCGCAGCTGCCCGGAGCCCATCCGCCTGTCACCGTCGTACGTGGCCGGGGTGTTCGGGAGCCTGCCGTGCAGGACGGCGACCGGGCCGAGGTCGCGGCTGAGCCGCGCGGAGACGTAGGCGTTGTCGAGGTTGGAGTACAGGCCGACGGAGCGGGGCGGGGCCGGGGTGCACCGGTCGTGGTACGTGCGGTCGCGCAGCCACTGCGTGGCGTACGAGGCGTGCCAGCGCACCTGCTGGGAGGCCGGGAAGCCGGCCGGTTTTCCGGGCTGTTCGCGCAGCGCGTTGTACTCGTCGATCGGCTGGACGCGCGGGCCGCCCGGCTCACCGGGTTCCAGAGCGTCGCACGCCTTCGAACCGGTCACCTTCGTGCCGTCGGCCAGGGTGAGGGCGGGCTCGGGCAGGCCGACGCCCCCGGTCGCGTCGCGGCCGCGGTCGGGCACGTACACGCGGTAGAGCAGCAACTGGGCGTTGCTGCCCGGCTTGCCCGCGTACAGGGTGTTGGGCTGCTGGTCCGCCGGATCCTTCGGCGGTGTGCGCGGGTCGCGACCTGGACGGTCCAGGAGCGCCTGGGGAAGGTGCGCTTGGCGCCCGCGAGGAACGGGTTCCGCGAGCCCGGATCGGGCTGGATCTGCTGGTCGTTGAGGGCCGTCATCGGGGTGGCCGCGGCCGGTTCGTAGGAGTTGAGCGACTGGTAGCGGGCGTGCGCGTAGGCACCGTCGAGGGTCAGTTTCGCGCCCTCGGGGAGCGTGTAGTTGCTCGACCAGTACAGGGCGCCCGTGTCGACGTAGGCGTAGTTGAACTTGTCCTGGTCGGAGGTGAAGGGGCCCGTCCAGAAGCAGGACGCGGCGCTGTCGGAGGTGGCGGGTTCCTGGCTCTCGGCGGCAGCGGAGCCGAGTGGGGCGAGGACGGCGGCGGGCAAGAGGCAGGCCGCGGCGGCGAACAGTAGCCGGTGGCTCCGGCGCCCGGGAAATCTCGACGGCATTCTCAATCGCATGGCGCTCTCCGCGCCCTCGCTCGACCGAGTCCGGCCCGACGGGGGCGCGGCGCAGGACGGCGGCGGGCAGGCCGGGGCCGCGGTCGAGGACCTCGACGCACAGGGTGCGGCTCACACTGAGGCGCAACTGGTAGGGGCCGTGGGCGTGCTCGCAGGCGTTGGCGACGAGTTCGCTCACCACGAGGACGGCCGCATCAACGGTGCGCGCGTCGACGGCGTACGCGTCGAGCGCCTGCCGCACGCGCTCACGGGCCTGGGCGTCGGCGAACTCGAAGGACTGGTTCCAGGTCAGCAACGGGCGGGAGCGTTCCGCGTATTCGGGCAGCTCCAGCCCACCGGCAGCCGTGGCGCGCGGGTCGCGCGACACATTCGCACGGTAGACGTACATGGCGGTTCCTCCGGATCGGTACGTGGCACTGGCATCTCTCCCATGACATGCGCCGCCGCCGGGAAAGCGGCTCGGATACGGCGGGCGATCGCCGGGAGTTCGGTGGGAGTTCGCCGGGAGGGTGCCCCCAACCGTGCGTCGCGTACGGTGTGCGCAGCTCAGTGGAGTGGCGGACTTGGCGGACAGCGGCAACGGCACGACGGGCGCGACAGCGCCCCGCAAGAAGGCCGTCAAGAAGGCAGCCATGGACAGCGAGGCCACGAGCAGGCTCCTGGAGCACGCCGCCCTCGAACTGATCGAGCGCGACGGCGTGCTGGCGGGCCTGAACCTGCGCGAGGTCGCCGACCGGGCCGGGGTCAACCGCGGCCGCGTCTACCACTACTTCGGCTCCCGCCGCGACCTGCTGCGAGCGGCCTTGCAGCGCACGGCGGCCGAGCGGCGGGCGCGGCTCCTCGTCGAGGAGGGACCGCGGCGTTTCGGTGACCGGGTGACACGCTCGGTGCGCGGCTGTGTGCGGATGGCGTCCTCGGTCCGACTGCTGATGCTGCTCATGCTGGACGGCGACACCAAGCTGAAGACGATGCCGTATCGCGATTGGACCCAGGAACGGCTGCGCACCGACATCGACAGCGGCTACGTCGCGGACGACGTGGACCCCGTGGCGCTGCACGCCTTCCTGCAGTCGGTCAACTACGGCTATGTGCTGGCGCGTTCGTCGCTGGCCAAGGATTTCGGCATCGGGGTACGGGATCTCGACGAGCGGTTCGTCGCGCTCCTCGAGCGCATGAGCGCGGGGGTCGACGGGCCGGCCGCGGCGGCGGACGACAACGGCGGTCAGGCCTCGCGGTCGGGGTCGAACACGTAACCGTAGCCGCGTTTGGTGTGGATGGCGGGCGGGCCCAGCGGGTCGAGCTTGCGGCGCAGGTACCGGATGTAGGTGTCGACGGCGTCCCTGCCCTGGTGGTGCGGGCCCCACACCGCACCGAGGATCTGCTGGCGCGACAGCACCTGCCGGGGATGGGCCATGAGGAATTCGAGCAGCCCGTACTCGGGGGGGGCATCTCCACGGCGGTTCCGCCGCGGGTGGCGGTGCGGGTCTCCGCGACCAGCGCGATGTCGCCGACGCGCACTTCACCGGCCTCGAACCCCTCCGACCGCGGCTCCGCCTCCGGCGGCACGGCGGCCTCGCGTTCCCAGACGCAGCGTCGGATCAGGGCCCTGATGCGCATCTGGATCTCGGTGGCGTCGGTGGGCACCACGATGTAGTCGTCCGCGCCCGCCGCGAATGCGGCCACGCGCCGGTTGGACTCCGTGTGCCGGGTGAGGAGCACGACGGGCACGGTGTCACCGCCGCCACGCAGCTCCCGCACAACGTCGATCGCGCTGCCGTCCGGTAGATCGGTCACGCTGATCACCAGGTCGGGCGCAGCGTCCGCGGCCCGCTCGACGAGCTCGGCGGCGGCCACGGCGTCCAGGCCGAGGAATTCCTTGCACAGCATGACCGCCCGCCCCGGCGGGAGGTGCTCTCCGCACCCGAGGAGGGCCTTACGAAAGTGTCCGACATAGGCAGAATGCACTTCAGTCCATGCGGCGCGCCGGGCAGGGAGGCTGGATCGGCGCGTGGCCGGACCCCGTGCGACCCTCGCGCACCCCCTGTCGTCACGGACCCGGCGCGTGAAAGGATGCGCGGACACAACTCCGACACAGCACGCCCGCAGGAGGCCCGCATGCGTAGGAGGACGGGCAGGCTGTTCACGACCGGTGACGGAACCGTGGTGATGCTCGCCGAACAGCGCCCCGGCGCCGACGGCCAGTGGCGGATCACGGCCCGCACCCAGGCCGGACGGCAGATCGCCGAGGTCCGGTTCCGGCTGTGCGAGGAGTGCGCGGTCGGCCGGATCCAGGCGATCTGGGTCGACGAGCCGTGGCGCCGCGAGGGGATAGGACACGAGCTGTTGCGCGGCGCGATCGCCGTCGGTGACGGCTTTCGCTGGACCACCACACTGCAGTCGTCCATGGGCCGCCGCTTCTTCGTCGCGATGGGCGCGGAGGAGGGTGTGGAGCTGTTGCACGGCAGACCGCTGTGCCCGCACATGATGGGACGGTGGGGCCGGGCCTGGGCGAGACGGGCGGCGGCCTGACCGGCCGCCGTCGGCTCCGGATCTCCCTGGCATGGACCGACCCCTCTTGGGTACGCGGGGCGCCATCCGCCCGTACTCCAGAGGGGACTTCGACCATGCACGAGAACTCCATCCCGCAGAACGGCCACTCCCCCGCGCAGCAGGCGCTCAGCGCCCTCAGCCTGAACACGGAGGACCAGGGCGCACTCGACACGCTCGCCGAGTGCGAGGTCCTCGTGCCCGTGCCCGACGAGGTGGGCGAGGAACAGGACTCGGCCTCGGGCGCGCTGTCTCTGCCGGTCATCGAGAAGCCCGGCGGCGAGCAGCTGGTCCCGTTGTTCACGTCCGAGCTGCGCATGTCGGAACTGCTTCCGTTCATCTCGCGCTGCACGCAGGTGCCGCTGGGCGTGCTCGCCTCGCGCTGGCCGACGGAGCTGTCGCTGACGATCGACGCGGGCTCGGCGGACGCCCTGACGCTCAACGGCGAGGGCGTTCGGGAGTTGCTCGGCCACCGGGCCTGAACCGGACCGCCCACCCCCCCCCACCGACACAACTGAGGACCACAGGAGGCCCCGTGCCCTTCCGTGACCGTACGCACGCCGGTGAAGAGCTCGCCCTGCGCCTGCTGGAATGGGCCGACTCCAGCGAGCTCGTGGACCCCGTCGTGCTCGCGCTGCCACGCGGGGGCGTCCCCGTGGCGGCGCCCGTCGCGCACGCGCTGCACGCGCCGCTCGACGTCCTGGTCGCCCGCAAGATCGGCGTGCCGAGCCGGCGTGAGACCGCGATCGGCGCCGTCGTCGGCGAGGAGCCGCCGCTGTTCGACCGGGTGGCGCTCGAACTCCTGGGTCTGAGCGAGGGAGGGCTGGACTCCGACGTCGCCGAGGCCAGGAACGAACTGCACCGCCGCACCCACCTGTACCGCTCCGGTCGCCCCGAGCCGCCGGTCGAGGGCCGGACCGTGATCCTGGTCGACGACGGACTCGCCACCGGCCTCACCGCCACCGCCGCCCTCTTCTCGCTGCGCCGCCGGGGTCCGGCCGGCCTCGTCCTCGCGGCCCCCGTCGGCAGTCCGCAGACCGTGGCGGACCTGCGCGGGCACACGGGCGACGTGATCTGCCTCGACCAGCCGGCGGACTTCAGCTCCGTGAGCGAGGGCTTCGACCGGTTCCCGCAGGTCTCGGATACGGAGGTGATATCCGTCCTGAACACGTTCCGCTCCGCCGAGCAGCCGAGCCACGAAAGGAGCCACGAGACGAGCCGGCGCGGCGGCTGACCGGCGCCAGGATCCCGCGTCACCACCCGGTGAGCACCAGGTGGTTGACGAGCAGGGCGAGCACCACCTGCGCGGCGAGCCACGGTCTCGCCCGGGGCAGGAAGGCGCAGGCGGGGACGAGCCACAGGGCGAAGGGAAGCCAGATGCGTTCGGTCTCCGCCTTGCTCATGCCGGACAGGTCGGCGGCGAGCAGGGCGAGGAGTGCGGCACCGGCCAGGAGCGCGAGCCGCGCCCGGTCGCCTGCCCGGTCCTCCGGCCGGACCAGGAGCCCGACCGTGCGCCGTAGCCCCGGCACCGTCGCCACCCCGACGACCAGGACGGTGCACGCGAGGTTGGCCCACACCCAGTAGCCGTACGGCCGGATGCCGCCCGCGCCCTGGTAGTAGCGGGTGGTCAGCAGGTGGTACGCCTCCCACCAGTTGAACCCGGCGAGCGTGAACGCGACCGGCACGACCACGAGCCCGGCGCAAAAGAGCACCGCGAGCGCCCCCGGTCGCTCCCGCACCCTCCCCCGTCCGAGGAAGAGGACAGCGAGAGCGATCAGCGCGAACAGCGTGAGCCCGTACGAGAGATAGCAGGTCAGCCCGAACAGGAGCCCGGATCCCGCCGCCCACCGGAGCGAGCGCCCGCTGACCGCGAGTGCGAGCAGGGCGACCGCCCAGGCGGCGACGGCGGCGAAGTACGCGTCGGCCGAGGCCCCCATCCACACCGCGCCCGGCACGACGATGAGGAACGGGGCGGCGCGGCGCGCCAGTTCCTCCCCGACGAGGGCGCGCACGGCGACGAGCACGGCCACGCACGCCGTCGCGCCGACGAGGATGCACCACAGGCCCGCCCATCCGCCGCCGCCGAGCCCGATGCGGTCGAGGAGTACGAAGGTGAGCGGGGCGGCGGGCGGGTGCCCTGCCGTGTGGGCGGGCCAGTGGTCGGGCGAGTCGATGAGGATGTGCCGGGTGTAGGTCCGCAGGGTGGCCGGGATGTCGTGGAAGCGGTCGATGACCTGGAGGTACTCGTACTTGGTGGTGAGCCGCTTCGCGATGCCGCGGTGCCAGCCGTCGATCAGGGCCAGGGAGAGGATCCAGGCGGTCGCGGTGGCCCACGCCGTGGCGAGCAGTGCGCGCCAGCGCAGCCGGGCCGCGAGCACGGGCCCGTAGGCGACGACGGCAGCGGCCACCGCGAGGGCGGCGGGTGTGCCGGGGCCGAGGTGCGGGAGCCATGTGCCGTACAGCGGGGGCGTGCCGACGTGCAGGGTGCCGTAGGTGTCCTCGATGTGGCGGCCGATGAGCGCGGCGGCCGCGACGAGGAGGAGCGCGGCCGCGGCGGCGTACAGGTCGCGTCGTACGGAGGTTCGGTCGGTGCGGGGGGTCACACCAGAACGCTAGGCCGACAGGCGTCCCGCACTGGGCCGACCGGCCCTGATGTCAGCGTTTCGTCATGAGTCGCACACCCCGATGGGCGGTCCCCGCGGCCTACGGTCAAGTCATGCGCGACACCCCCGCTTCCCCCTCGTTCTGGCGCAGCCCGCTGCGCGGCCCCTGGTTCACCTCCGTGCTGGGGCTTGTGCTGCTCGTCGGCATCACGGTGCTGTTCGTGACGGGCCTCGTCTCGTACGCGGCCTACAACCCGGGCCTGGCCGCGGTCAACGACAAGACCCCGGACAAGGGGCTCCTCGGCTTCTACCTGTTCGACTGGCCGACGGACCCGCACTGGCTGTACCGGCTCACGCAGGGCGTGCATGTCACGCTCGGCATCACGCTGATCCCCGTCCTGCTGGCGAAGCTGTGGTCGGTGGTGCCGAAGCTGTTCGCGCTGCCGCCGGCCCGCTCGCTGACGCACGCCCTCGAACGTGTCTCGCTGTTGCTGCTGGTCGGCGGCGGCCTCTTCGAGTTCGTCACGGGGGTGCTCAACGTACAGCTCGACTATCTCTTCCCCGGCTCCTTCTATCCGCTGCACTTCTACGGGGCGTGGGTGTTCTTCGCCGCGTTCGTGGCGCATGCGGTGCTGAAGGTGCCGGCGGCGGTGCGCAATGTGCGGCGTGCGCGCGAGGAGGGCGAGTTGGTGGCTCCGCGGCCCGATCCGCCGACGGTGTCGCGGCGCGGCGCGCTGTGGTTCGTCGGCGGCGGCTCCCTGCTGTTGTTCGGTACGACGGCGGGGCAGAGCTTCGACGGTCCGCTGCGCCGCACCGCGCTGCTCGCCCCGCACGGCGGCGCAGACCCGGGCCGGGGCCCGAACGGCTTCCAGATCAACAAGACGGCCGCCTACGCGGGGATCGACCGCGCGGAGACGGCCGAGGACGCGTGGCGCCTCGTCGTGGTCGGACGGTCCGGCCGCACGGTGCGCCTGGGCCGCGCCGACCTCGCCCAACTCCCCTTGCACAGCTCGGCGTTGCCCATCGCCTGCGTCGAGGGCTGGTCGACGTCCGATCAGTGGTGGCGGGGTGTGCGGCTGCGGGACCTGGCGGCGCTGGTGGGTCACGACGGCGATCCGCCGGACGTGCTCGTCGAGTCGCTCCAGCGGCGCGGCGCCTTCCGTCATGCCGCGCTGCGCGCCAATCAGGTCGCCGATCCGCGTTCGCTGCTCGCCCTGTACGTCAACGGGGAGCCGCTCTCGCCCGACCACGGCTATCCGGCGCGGGTCATCGTGCCGGCCGCGCCGGGGGTGCTCAACACCAAGTGGGTGGCTCGACTGACCTTCGGAAGGGTGTGACCGTGATGTCTCTCCTGCGTCGTGTGCCGTTGGGCAGCCCGCTTCAACTCCTGCTGCTGCTCTGCTCGTTCGCACTTGCTGGGTATGCGGGGGTGCGGCTGCTGACCGACGACTGGTTCGGGGTCGCGCTGTGGTTCGTGGGAGCCGCCCTCGTGCACGATCTGCTGCTCGTGCCGCTGTACGCGGGGGCGGACCGGCTGCTCGTGCGCGGGTTCGCGGCGGCCGGGCGGCGGGACCGGGTGGGGTACGTCCGGGTTCCCGCCGCCCTGTCGGGGCTGCTGCTGCTCGTCTGGTTCCCGCTGATCAGCGGAGCGGTGGACGGGCGTTTCCGGTCGGCGACCGGCCGCTCGGCCGACGTGTACCTCGGTCACTGGCTCCTGGTCACGGCCGCGCTGTTCGCGGGGTCCGCGCTGCTGCTCGCGGTGCGAGTGCGCAGCGCGGCGAAGCAGCGGCCGCCCACGGACCACTGATCGACGGGTCGCAGGCCCGCCCCGGCCGCGTACCGGAGCAGGGCGGGGGTGCCGAGCCGGGCCCACGGGAACGGGGGATCGCCGGGCCGCCCGGGCTGTCCCGGTGAGTCCGTGACCTGAACGCTGGCGCGTTCGTCCACGTCGACGGAGGCCGTCTCGGCCATCAACAGGCCGCCCGGGGCGAGGAGTTGGCGGGCGCGGACCAGCAGGGTGTGCGGTTCGCCGCCGATGCCGATGTTGCCGTCCATGAGCAGCACGGTGTTCCAGCGGCCCTCGCCGGGCAGCGGGTCGAACACCGAGCGGCACAGCGCCTGTCCGCCGAGGCCCCGACTGTGGGCGACGGCGGCGTCGCTGACGTCGACGCCGAGCGCGGTGCGGCCGCGCGCGGCGAGTTCCGCGACGAGCCGTCCGGGCCCGCAGCCGATGTCGAGCACGGCGCCCTCGCAGCGGTCGAGCACCTGCCGGTCGACGGCGTCGGCCCGCGCGCACCAGCGTTCGACGTCCAGGGGCAGCAGCCAGCCGTCGGCGCGGCGCAGGAAGAGCGGGCCGCGGCCGGCGCGCAGGGCGGCGGAGTACGGGTCGGCGCCCGCCCAGGGGGCGGTCGGCGTGCCCACCGTGGGGCCTATCGACGCTCTCATCGGTGCGCTCCCGTCGTACATCGCGCCAGGCGCGCGGCGAACCGGCCGTGCGGCGCCTCGGCGGCCACGGCCGTGGCGTCCTCGGCGGTGTCCACATCGCGCAGCGGCGGCAGGTCGTGCACCGTGAGGCCCGCCTCGACGAGCCGGGCGCGCTGGGCGGCGCCGGTGTGCGCGGTCGACATGGGCACGCCGCGCAGCAGCCGCGGGTCGGGCTCGGCCAGGCCGAGAGCCCAGAAGCCGCCGTCGAGCGCCGGGCCGAACCAGGCGTCGCAGTCGGTGAAGTCGACGGTGAGCAGGTCGGGGCGGACCTGTGGGGTGTCCATGCCGATGAGCAACGCGGGCCTGTCGCACTGCGCGAAGGCGGCCGCGAGCCGTTCGTCGAGGCCGCCCGCGCACTGCGGCACGACCTCGAAGCCGGGCGGCAGCCAGGGTCCGGGCTCGCCGTCGAGGACGAGGACACGGCGGGCCGCCGGAGTCTGCGCGACCGCCTCCAGGGTGTCGGCGAGCGCGGCCTCGGCGAGCTCCGCCGCCTCCTGGGGCGTGAACGGCGGGGTGAGCCGCGTCTTGACCCGGCCGGGGCGCGGCTCCTTGGCGATGACCAGGAGGTCGTGCGGGGCGCTCACCTGACGCTCCCTTCCCGTACGGGCGTCTCGTTCAGCACCCGGCTCATGTCGCGCACCGCCTGCCAGGTGCCGCGCCAGGTGCCGGTCACCTTGGAGGCGCCGGTGCGCGGCAGGTACGGCACGTCGTGCTCGGCGATCCGCCAGCCGGCGTCGGCGGCGCGCACCACCATTTGCAGCGGGTAGCCGCTGCGCCGGTCGGTGAGGTCGAGCCCGAGCAGGGCCTCGCGGCGCGCGGCGCGCAGCGGTCCGAGGTCGTGCAGCCGCAGGCCGGTCCTGCGGCGCAGCATGCGGGCGAGCGCGAGGTTTCCGGCGCGGGCGTGTGCGGGCCAGGCGCCGCGTGCCGTCGGGCGGCGGCGGCCGAGGACCAGGTCGGCGCCGCCGTCGGCCACTTCGTCCACGAAGGGGACGAGCAGGCCGGGGTCGAGGGAGGCGTCGCAGTCGCAGAAGCACACGATGTCGGCGTCGGAGGCGGTCAGGCCCGCGTGGCAGGCGGCGCCGAATCCGCGCCGCTCCTCGCGCACGACCTGGGCGCCCAGCGAGCGGGCGATTCCGGCGGAGCCGTCGGTGGAACCGTTGTCGACGACGATGGCGCGCCAGGTGGGCGGGATCCGCTGGAGCACCCAAGGAAGGGCCTCGGCCTCGTTGAGACAGGGAAGGACCACGTCGACGGTGGTGGGTGGACTTGTCACGGATCTCACCCTACGATCCCGATTCCGACATTTCGGGCGCGAGATCCTTACGAAACACGGACGTCGACCACCCGGCCCCCGCCGTGACACCTTCTCCGCGCGACGCGGTGCGAGGCTGGTGGCATGCAGCAGTCATACGAGCCCACGGCCGCAGGCCCCGACAGCGGCGCACCCCGCGTCCTGGTCGTCGACGACGATCCGACCGTCGCCGAGGTGGTGGCGGGATACCTGGACCGGGCGGGATACCGCGTGGACCGCGCCGACGACGGCCCAGCGGCCCTCGCGCGCGCCGCGGCGCACCGCCCGGATCTGGTGGTGCTCGACCTGATGCTGCCCGGCATGGACGGTCTGGAGGTGTGCCGCCGAATGCGTGAACGCGGACCCGTCCCGGTCATCATGCTCACCGCGCGCGGCGACGAGGACGACCGGATCCTCGGCCTGGAGGTCGGCGCGGACGACTACGTGACGAAGCCGTTCAGCCCCCGCGAGCTGGTGCTGCGCGTGGAGTCGGTGCTGCGCCGCGCCCGCCCGGCCACCGCCCGGCAGCGACCGCTGTCCGCGGCGGGTCTCGCGGTCGACCCGGCGGCGCGCCGCGTCACACGGGACGGCGCCGAACTGGCCCTGACGCTGCGCGAGTTCGACCTCCTGGCCTTCTTCCTGCGCAACCCCGGGCGGGCGTACAGCCGGGAGGACCTGATGCGCGAGGTGTGGGGCTGGGAGTTCGGCGACCTGTCGACGGTCACCGTCCACATCCGCCGGCTGCGCGGCAAGGTCGAGGACGATCCGGCGCGCCCGCGCCTGATCCAGACGGTGTGGGGCGTGGGCTACCGCTTCGAACCCGCCGCCCGAGAGGCCTGACCGTGACCGTGCACGACACCCTCCTCATCGCTCTGTACGCCTTCGTGGGCGCAGCCGCCACGGGCCTCGCCGGAGCGGGCGCGCTGCGGCTGCTGCGACGACGGTCGCTCACCGCGTCGATCGCCGTGGTCGCGACGGTCGGCGTGATCGCGATGCTGGCCGGAACGCTCGCCGTGGCGTGGGCCATGTTCTTGTCCCCGCACGACCTGGGCGTGGTGACGCTGGTGGTGGCGATGGCGGCGGCCGCCTCGCTGGCGACCGCGCTCATCCTCAGCCGCTGGCTGGTGGCCCGCAGCCGTGAGCTGGCCGTCGCCGCGCGCTCGTTCGGCGAGGGCGGAGCCTTCGACGCGCCCGGCGCCCCGGCGACGGCAGAACTGGAGGACCTCAGCCGGGAGCTGGCGGCGACCAGCGCCAAGCTCGCCGCCTCCCGTGAGCGCGAGCAGGCCCTGGAGAGCTCACGGCGGGAGCTCGTCGCCTGGATCTCGCACGATCTGCGCACCCCGCTCGCGGGCCTGCGCGCCATGGCGGAGGCCCTGGAGGACGGCGTCGCGGCCGACCCGGACCGCTATCTGCGGCAGATGCGCACGGACGTGGAGCGGCTCAACGACATGGTGGGCGACCTGTTCGAGCTGTCCCGCATCCACGCGGGCGCACTGCCGCTCGCCCCGGC
Organism: Streptomyces sp. NPDC051684; assembly: GCF_044453445.1. Lineage (NCBI taxonomy): Bacteria > Bacillati > Actinomycetota > Actinomycetes > Kitasatosporales > Streptomycetaceae > Streptomyces > Streptomyces sp. NPDC051684. The sequence continues at coordinate 120,390 of NZ_JBITCS010000026.1, forward strand.
GCGGATGTCCCTGTACGACCTGGTCAGCGACGCGCTGGCGGGCGCGGATCCGCTCGCGCGCGAGCACGGGGTGCGGCTCGTCGGCGAGCAGGTGGAGCCGGTGCCGGTGGAGGTGGACGGCAAGGAGATGAGCCGGGTCCTGGGCAACCTCCTCGTCAACGCGATCCGGCGCACCCCGGCGGACGGCACGGTCGCCGTCGCCGCGCACCGCTCGCCGGAGGGCGTCGTGGTGTCGGTCTCGGACTCCTGCGGCGGCATCCCGGAGGAGGACCTGCCGCGCGTCTTCGACACCGGCTGGCGCGGCACCCATGCCCGGACACCCCCTGCGGGCGCGGGCCTCGGCCTGGCGATCGTGCGCGGCATCGTGGAGGCGCACGCGGGCCACGCCACGGTCCGCAACATCCCTGGCGGCTGCCGCTTCGAGGTCACGCTGCCGAGCACCGCACCGTAAGTACGCACCGCAAGTACCCCAGCGGACTTAGCCTGGACCACCACTTGACTTAGACAGAGTCCAAGATAGGATTCGAAGCAATCTGGGTCACGCTCCCAGGCCACAGGAGCAGGCCCCGGCACTACGTAAGGAGCCAGCCTTGCCCGAGAACAACCAGAAGCCGCTGACCACGGTCGCCGGAGCGCCGGTTCCGGACAACCAGAACTCCGCGACAGCCGGGCCGCGCGGTCCGATGCTGCTTCAGGACGTGTGGTTCCTGGAGAAGCTCGCGCACTTCGACCGCGAGGTCATCCCGGAGCGCCGGATGCACGCCAAGGGTTCGGGCGCCTTCGGTACGTTCACGGTCACGCACGACATCACGCGGTACACGAACGCGAAGATCTTCTCCGAGGTCGGCAAGAAGACCGACATGTTCGCCCGGTTCTCCACCGTCGCGGGCGAGCGCGGCGCGGCCGACGCCGAGCGCGACATCCGCGGTTTCGCCCTGAAGTTCTACACGGACGAGGGCAACTGGGACCTGGTCGGCAACAACACCCCGGTGTTCTTCTTCCGCGACCCGCTGAAGTTCCCCGATCTGAACCACGCGGTGAAGCGCGACCCGCGCACGAACCTGCGCGACCCCGAGAACAACTGGGATTTCTGGACCAGCCTCCCCGAGGCCCTGCACCAGGTGACCATCGTGATGTCGGAGCGCGGCATCCCCGCCTCGTACCGGCACATGCACGGCTTCGGCTCGCACACGTACAGCCTGATCAACGCCGAGGGCGAGCGGTTCTGGGTGAAGTTCCACCACCGCACGCAGCAGGGCATCAAGAACCTCACGGACGCCGAGGCCGAGGCCCTGGTCGGCAAGGACCGCGAGTCCCATCAGCGCGACCTCTTCGACGCGATCGAGAACGGCGACTTCCCGAAGTGGAAGCTGTTCGTCCAGGTGATGCCGGAGGCCGACGCGGAGAACTACCGCTTCCACCCCTTCGACCTCACCAAGGTCTGGTCGAAGAAGGACTACCCGCTGATCGAGGTCGGCGAGTGGGAGCTCAACCACAACCCCGACAACTATTTCGCGGACGTGGAGCAGGCCGCCTTCACCCCGGCCAACGTGGTGCCGGGCATCAGCTACTCCCCCGACAAGATGCTCCAGGGCCGGCTGTTCTCCTACGGTGACGCGCAGCGCTACCGGCTCGGCGTCAACCACCACCAGATCCCGGTCAACGCACCGAAGAACCCGGTGAACTCCTACCACCGCGACGGCGCCATGCGCGTCGACGGCAACCAGGGGGCCACGCCCGGCATCGAGCCCAACTCGTACGGCCGCTGGCGCGAGCAGCCCGCCTACCGCGAGCCGAGCCAGGCCGTGGGCGCCGTCGCCGACCGGTTCGACTTCCGCGAGGACGACGACAACTACTTCGAGCAGCCCGGCAACCTGTTCCGGCTCATGAACGCCGAGCAGCAGCAGGCCCTGTTCGCGAACACGGCGCGCGCGATCAACGGCGCGTCGCAGGCGACCGTCGAGCGGCACATCGCCAACTGCACGCAGGCCGACCCGGCCTACGGCGAGGGCGTCCGCAAGGCCATCGAGGCCCTGGCCGCCGGCAAGCTCTGAGTCCCACCGGCAGCCGGCCCGGCGTGCGGAACACTCCGCACGCCGGGCCCGCCCCCCTCGTCCCGTACGTTCATCAGGAGTGGTTCGCATGAACAGCGGCGCACTGACGCCCGAGCAGACCGAGCGGGTCGTCGCGCTGGCCCTGGACCTGGCGCGGGCGGGCGACACGGCGGAACTCGTGGAGTTCGTGGAGCACGGGCTGCCCGTCAACGTGACGGACGCGCAGACGAACAGCCTGCTGATGCTGGCCGCCTACCACGGCCACGCCGACACGGTGCGCGCCCTGCTCCGCCTCGGCGCCGACCCGGACCTGCGCAACGCCCGCGATCAGTCGCCCGTCGCCGGCGCCCTGTTCAAGGGGGCGGACGACGTGGCCGTGGCCCTGCTCGAGGCCGGCGCGGACCTCGACACCGGCACCCCGACGGCGCGCGCCGCGGCGTCGCTGTTCGGGCGCGAGCACCTGCTGCCCCACTGAGGGGTGCTCACCGCTCCATCGCGGCGTGCGCGAACTCCCGTACGCCGTCGGCGAATTCCACCTCGGGCTTCCATCCCAGCTCCGCACGCAACCGCGCCGAGTCCGCGGTGATGTGCCGGACGTCGCCGAGCCGGTACTCCCCCGTCACGACGGGTTCGGGCCCGCCGTACGCCGCCGCGAGCGCCGAGGCCATCTCTCCGACGGTGTGCGGGGTGCCGCTGCCGGTGTTGTAGGCACGGAGCACGCCCGGTTCAGCGGCGGCATCGGCGTCGAGGGCCACGGCGTTGGCCTCGGCGACGTCCCGTACGTGCACGAAGTCGCGCCGCTGGCGGCCGTCCTCGAAGACGCGGGGTGCCTCGCCGCGGGCGAGCGCGGAGCGGAAGAAGGAGGCGACCCCGGCGTAGGGGGTGTCGCGGGGCATCCGCGGCCCGTACACGTTGTGGTAGCGCAGCGAGAGCGCCGTGCCGCCGGTCGAGCGCGCCCAGGCGGCGGCCAGGTGTTCCTGCGCGAGCTTGGTCGCGGCGTACACATTGCGCGGGTCAGCGGGGGCGTCCTCGCCGACGAGGCCGGGCGCCAGCTCGGCCCCGCAGTCGGGGCACCGAGGCTCGAACCGCCCCGCCTCGAGGTCGGCGGCGGCGCGCGGCCCGGGCCGTACGACGCCGTGGCGCGGGCAGGCGTAGCGCCCCTCCCCGTAGACGACCATCGACCCGGCGAGCACGAGGCGCGCCACCCCGGCCTCGGCCATCGCGGCGAGCAGCACGGCCGTGCCGAGGTCGTTGCGGGATACGTACTCGGCCGCGTCGGCGACCCCGTTGCCGAGCCCGACCCTGGCCGCCTGGTGGCACACGGCGTCCACGCCGACGAGGGCGCGGGCGACCGCGTCGGAGTCGCGCACATCGGCGCCGGGGTCCTCCCGGACGTCGAACACGACGGGCTCGTGCCCGCGCGCGGCCAGCGCCTCGACGACATGGGACCCGATGAACCCGGCACCGCCGGTAACCAGAACTCGCATGCCGCCACGCTAGATCCCGCGGCCCCGCACACCACGGCAACGGGCCGATGCGTCACGACTCCGTAAGACACCACGCCCTGAGAACCGCCTCCGTAGGACACCAGCTCCGAGAGACCCGCTCCCTGGCCCCCTTGACACGTTTTGCATAATGCAAAGGTCGGTATTTTGCATGGTGCAAACGTGAGGCGGTAAACAGAGTGAGCGGCACAGGAGGCGGCCTGCGGGCCATACGGTCGGCGCTCGGCGGCCGAGGGTCGACGATGGTCCTCGCGGTGCTCGTCGGCGCGGGAGCGGGGCTCGGCTCGATCGTCTTCCGCTGGTGCATCCAGACGTTCACCCGGCTGCTGTCCGGGCACGGCGACTACGCGGCGGCCCCCGGCAGCGCCAACCCGCACGTGCCCTGGCTCGGCCCCTTCTTCGTCCTCGTCACCCCCGTGGTCGGCGGCCTGCTCTACGGCCCGCTGGTCAACCGGTTCGCCAAGGAGGCGCGCGGCCACGGCGTGCCGGAGGTGATGCTCGCGGTCGCCAAGCGCGGCGGCCGGATCAGTCCGAAGGTCGCCGTGGTGAAGACACTGGCCTCGGCGCTGACCATCGGCTCGGGCGGTTCGGTGGGCCGCGAGGGGCCGATCGTGCAGATCGGCTCGGCGCTCGGCTCCACGCTCGGCCGCGTCACTGGCCTGACCGAGGAGCGACTGAAGCTGCTCGTGGCGTGCGGGGCGGCGGGCGGCATCGCGGCGACGTTCAACGCCCCGCTGGCCGGTGTGTTCTTCGCGATGGAGCTGATCCTGCGGGCCTTCACCGTCGAGGCGTTCGGCGCGACGGTCCTCGCGAGTGTGACCGCGAGCGTGATCGGCCGGGCCGCGTTCGGCGACGTGGCGTTCCTCAACCTGCCCGACTTCCCGGTCCAACACCTCGGCCAGTACGCCCTGTTCGCCGTCCTCGGCATCGTCGCGGGTGCGGCCGGCGTCGGCTTCTCGCGCGTCCTGTACGCGATCGAGGACGCCTGCGACTGGCTGTGGCGCGGCCCCGAGTGGCTGCGCCCGGCCGTCGGCGGCCTCGCGCTCGGCCTGGTCCTGCTCGCCCTCCCCGAGATGTACGGGGTGGGATACCCGGTCCTGGAGAAGGCCACGGAGGGCGGGTACGCCGTCGGATTCCTGCTGCTCCTGCTCGTCGGGAAGATGATCGCCACGAGCCTGACCATCGGGATCGGCGGCTCGGGCGGGGTGTTCGCGCCGAGCCTGTTCATCGGGGCGATGCTGGGTGCCGCGTTCGGGGCGGGCGCCCACTCCCTGCTGCCCGGCACGGCGGGGGCCGTCGGCGCGTACGCGCTGGTGGGCATGGGCGCCGTCTTCGCGGGCTCCTCCCGCGCGCCGATCACCGCCGTGGTGATCCTCTTCGAGCTGACCGGCGAGTACTCGATCATCCTGCCGCTGATGCTGGCGATCGTCCTGGCCACCGCCGTCAGCCGCCTGCTCACCCGCGACACGATCTACACGCTGAAGCTGCGCCGCCGCGGCATCGACCTGGACGGCCCCGCGCCGGGCGCCCCGATCGGCGAGCAGCGGGTCGGCGCGGTCCTGGAACCACTGCCCACTCCCCTGCCCGCGACGCTCCAACTGTCGGACGCCGCCGACCTGTTGAGCCGCTCGGGCCACGGAGCCCTGCCGGTGTGCGATGCCTCGGGGGCACATCTCGGCGTCGTCACGGCGCAGGCGGTGGCCGAGGTCCTGGCGGAGCAGCAGGACGGGGCGCCGGGCACGGTGGGCGAACTCGCCCTGCACACGCCCCGCGTCACCACGGACCAGCCGCTCGCGGCGGCGCTGCACACCCTTCTGGCGGCGCCGGGCACGGGGCTTCCGGTGATGCGCGCCGAGGGGGACGAGCCGGTGGGGTGGCTCAGCCACCAGGGGGCGCTGCGGGCGCTGCACCAGCCGGCCCCCGCGCAGGCCGCACCCCCTCGGGAGCAGCCGGCGCAGGCCCAGCCCGCCTAGGGCCTGTCGTTTGGATCAGGCCGGGCTCGCGGGGCCTGATCCAAACGACAGGCCCTAGGTTCAGCCGGCGGAGCCCGCCGGCAGGTCGGCCCAGCCCAGAGGGTGCAGGGTCGGGTCCGGGTCGCCGGGCGCCGAGGGCTCGCCGCCGGCCTCGTTGAACGCGTCCAGCGCGCCGATCAGCGACGTGCGCTGCTCCGGGGCGAGGCGCTCCACGATCCCGGCGATGTCCTGGCGGCGCCGCGCGGTCACGTTCTCGACGGTGCGGCGCCCCTCGTCGGTCAGCTGGAGGAGCGTCTCGCGGCGGTTGGCGGGGTTCGCGCGGCGGTCCGCGAGGCCCGCCGCGATCAGCCGGTCCACCATCCGCATCGCGGTCGACGGCGCCACGTGCAACTGCTCGGCGAGCGTGACGAGTTTGGTGGCGCCGCGCGTCGAGAGCACCACCAGCATCCGGAACTGGGCGAGCGTCACCCGGTCCTCGACCTCCGCGAGGGACCGCGCCGACACGGCGACGAGCAGCCGCGACGCGGTGAGCACCGCACGGGTCACCGCGTCCACGTCGTCGCGGCCCTCGGTCCGGGTCCCGGTCTCGGCGTGAACCCCGGTCCGGGTCCCGTCCCCGCTCTCAGCCATGCGCCCTCCTCGCGGTGTCGATACCCGCCAGTATGAGGTCGATGCCCGCGAGGAACTGCGCGCGGTCGTCGTGTGCGGGCAGTTCCGCGGCCATCCGCCGCAGGAACGGGTAGCGCGCGGCGTCGAGTTCCGCCCACCGTGCGGCGAGGCCGCCGAGGAACGCCGAGCGGTCGGTCGCCGCGCCCGGCAGTACGAGGCGGGCGTTCGCGGCGTTCTGGGCGGCGGCCCCGAGTACGTAATTGAGCAGCGCGGAGGCGGAGTCGAACTGCTCGGCCTCCGGCACGCCAAGGCCCCGCAGCCGACCGCCGAGCCCCTCGAAGATCTGCAGCAGCGCGGAACCCCACGGCTCGCGGGAGAGCTGGGCGCCCACCCAGGGGTGCGCGTCGATCGCGTCGAAGACGCCGAGCGCCAGGCTCCGGATTCCTTCTCGCGGGTCCTCGCCCTGGGACACGTCCGCCACGACACGCGTGACGACACCGTCGGTGGCCGCCGCGAGCAGCTCGTCCTTGTTCGCGACGTGCCAGTAGATCGCCCCCGCCCCGGTGGCCAGGCGGGCCGCGAGCGCGCGGAAGGTCAGCCCCTTCTCGCCCTCGCTGTCGAGGATCCCGATCGCCGCCTCGACGATCCGCTCCTTGGAGAGCGCGTCACCGCGCCGCTCGGCCCGCTGCGCCCTGGTCGCCATGGGGCCCATTTTCACATGACTGGAACGTTGTTCCAAAATGTCGCTGGAACGGCGCTCCCGCGGCGTACGAGGAGGCCATGTTCGCGCGCACCTCCGGCTTCTGCGCGGACGCCCGTGAGATCTTGGACCTCTGCCTCGGCGACCGCGCGCCGTACTCGCTCGTCGACTTCTTCACCGCCGCCGGCGAGAAGGCGCACGAGGCCGCACGAGCCTGACCGACGAAGCCCACCGAAAGGCGCCGGCGATGCCCCTGCCCCGCACCCCCGAAGGACGACCGGCCCTGCCCACCGGGCTGCAACGCCGCCTGGCCCGCCTCCCCATCGGCCTGTACCGCGCGGGACTTGGCCCCCTGCTCGGCAAGCGGCTCCTGCTGCTGCACCACAAGGGCCGCGTGTCCGGGCAGCACCGGCGTGTGGTCCTGGAGGTCGTCGCGCACGACGCCGAGCGCGGCACCTGGACGCTCGCCTCCGGCTTCGGCCCCAAGTCCGCCTGGTACCAGAACCTGCGGCGCACCCCGCGCACCCTGATCCAGCACGGCGCCCACCGCCACATCGTCGACACGCGCTTCCTCGGCCCTGAAGAGGGCGCCGCCGTCATGGCGCGCTACGCACCCGAGCACCCGCGTACCGCCCGCAAGCTGTGCTCCTTCATGGGCTTCGAGACCGACGGCAGCGAGGAGTCCTTCCGGGAGGCCGGGCGGCAGATCCCGTTCGTACGCCTGGAGCGCGCGCCCGACGCGTGAGCGCGACCCTGGACCCGCCCGCACCGCGGCCACCGAGACGAGTCCACGACGCCGAGCGCGGCAAGGACGACGAACTCGCCGAGCTGTTCCGCAAGGCTCAGGCCGACAGCCGCAAGGGCGCGGACATCGGCAAGCAGCTCCTGAAGTCCCGCCTGCACGCCTGACCCCCGTCGACGCGCCGCCCATGGTGCGGCGCCGACCGCGGCGGGACAATATGCCGGATCCGACCCTCTCCGGGACGGACCCGGCACACTCGTCGAAGGCGGCGCCCGTGAACGACGACGGATATTACGACCCGGGATCCTTCCACCGCGAGGTCACGACCTCCGCACCCGAGGCCCAACTCTGGTTCGACCGGGGCCTGGTGTGGGTGTACGGGTTCCATCACGAGGAGGCCACCGCCTGCTTCGAGCGGGCCATCGCGGCGGACGAGCAGTGCGCCATGGCCCACTGGGGCCTCGCCTAGGGCTTGTCGTTTGGATCAGGCCGGATCAGGGAGCGGGGCCTGGTGCGTGCGATCGCAAGGCGGAGGAGGGAGGCGACGCGGAGCGTCGT